>NZ_KB291527.1:56132-103635 GCF_000318315.2 Capnocytophaga sp. oral taxon 324 str. F0483
AAATGAATAGAAACGATGAATACCACCATATTTATGTATTATATACATTTGTTTCTTGTGGGATAAAAAACACAAACGAGAGAGAGTTCTGATATAAAAGAATTTCTTAGAGACTTACAATATGCTATAATGCATAAAAAAAGGAATTTATGATTATTACTCTTTTACAATAAAAGAAAACTTTTCTTCAATACCCCGTATTATTTCGGTATACTACTTTTGCTATTGACACGAAAACGAATAACATATTAGCTGTCAAAAGAGTATGTGTAGATAAAAATGGCGAGGAACAGAATGTGGATAATTTAAACAACACCCCATCCCTTTTGAAGAATTTGACAAAGAATAAAAACAGAGACTATTTTTTAATACTTTCAAAAACTTCCCTTATATAATCAAACCCTTGGTGTAAATACGTTGTTGGTATTTTGTATTGGGAATAACGAGACTTTTGAAATTTCTCTTTCAATTTCTTCATATCATTTATCGAAACAAAGTGTATTGTATCTTCTTTTATTTGATTTTTATCCTTTTGGCTTCTCTCATATATAGCTATTAGGATAGGTGTTTTAGTGAAGGATTGCATATTCAAGTGTTTTGTTAAATTATCACACTCAAAATAAAAGAAAGTTTCCTTCTGCCCCTTATCAAATTCATAGAAAGTTTTACATTTTACATCAATTTCTATATTGCCAAAATTTCTAACCAAATAATCCCCTCGTTTTATAGGTTTATCAACATTATTGGTATATATTTTAAAGTTTTCTTGATTCTGATTTAAATCTTCAAGTATAAAACCCTCTTTACCAGCTTGTTTTTTGAAAAGATGTTGAGCTCTTAGCCCTATTCTAAAATCTTCATTTGCGAGAACTTTATACATCTCATTTTCAGAAACTTTAAAAGGTTTCCATTTTTCTTCTCCCTGATAAATAATAGTATCTCCTGTTATAGCATTCTCATAAACTAACTCTTCATAGTTTTCTATAAAACAATGCTCTAACTTTCCGTCTATTATGTTTATAAGATGGTATCCCATATAAACTAAATTTATTTTCGTGTTCTATTTTATCTACGATGCAAATGTACAAAAATTTTCTTAAACTGCAATCTATCCTCTTTTTACAAAAAGTATGCTTAGTCTGATATTTTACCTGTTTTATAAACTCATAATAGTGAAAAAGGAAACTAATAAATCAAAATCACTCACACAGCCCACTGTAAAAAGACATACAAGAACGGTTGTAAAGCTCATCATTTTCAAAAAGATTTCCTGAGGCTTCAATAAGGTAATTTACTACATCTGTTACACTTGCATAAGGCTTTCCTTTTTTATCAACGAGAGAGCAGTACCGTTTTGGAATGTAGTTAGGAGGAAAAAATGATGTGCCAACTAATATTTCAGCTTGGTTTACCTTTTCCACCCATTCAGGAGTAAGTTGGCACATTGCTTTAAGCTCTGATTTGTTTGTCATTACACAAGGAAAGCAACCTACTCTGTACGCTCCTTTTGAGTATAGAGGATTAGGAGTTTGTCCGTTAGCAAGAATATAATCTATCACTTGTTGTGCAGACCAATGAAATACTGGACGCAATAAGCTATCATCGTACTGTTTACACCATTCTATTACATCTTTCTTACGATAAGTATGAAAGATAGCCTTTCCATTCTTATCTGTTTTTATAGGAGTGAAATAATACTTAAAGAAACGACAATGTTCTTGCATTAAAGAACGTGATTTACTTTCAGTTGCACGTATACCTTGAATTATGAGCAAATGCTCTTGTTGGGATAACACCCAATCTATCATAGGTATAGCTTTTAGTTCTGAAGTGCAAAACCGTGCCATTGTAGAAGGAAAACGCTTCTTCTTAATAGCTAAATCAAGCAATCCATCGTATTTTTTTGATTTCAGTACGATAAGTTCAACTCCTAATAGAGCTGTTGTACTTTTTATATGCTGATAGGTAACAGAATGCTCCCAACCTGTATCACAGAATACAGCTAATACATTCTCTTTTCCATATTGATTTACAGCCCATATTAAGGAGGCTTGGCTGTCTTTTCCTCCACTGTATGCTACTACTACTTTCATTGTATTAATTTGTTTTATATTGAACTAAAATCTTTTTTCAAATTCCTAAACTTTGAAGTTGCCATATTTACAACACAACGCTCTGAGAGAATACCTCCGTGTCTATTCTTGGATATAATGATTTCTACCTCGTTTTTGGTACTTTCGTTGTTGTATTCCTTATCCCAATGGTCAATACCGTAATATTCAGGTCGATAGAGAAATACTACTTCATCAGCATCTTGTTCAATAGCCCCTGAGTCTCTTAGGTCAGAAAGAAAAGGACGTTTATCTGCACGTTGTTCTACATTACGGGAGAGTTGAGAAAGGGCTATCACGGGTATATTGAGTTCTTTTGCAAGCCCTTTTAAGCTACGAGAGATAAAAGAAATCTCCTGCTCTCTATTACCTGCTTTAGGATAGGTGATGAGCTGTAGATAATCAACAAACAATATGTTGATATGATAGCGGAGTTCCATTGATTTTGCTTTCATTTTAAGATTTTCAATTGAAATGGACGAAGTGTCGTCTATATGAATTTTCATTTGGGTAAGATTATCTTTCAGAGAAATATAGCGATACACTTCCTCATCTTTAAGTCCTTTGCGAAGAATAGATGAATTAGGGATATCAGTATAATTAGTAATAATTTTAGAGGCAATTTGTTCAGCCGACATTTCCAACGAAAATACCCCTACCGAATATCCTTGAGCTACCATATCTACAATTTGTTGTACTAAGAAAGTAGTTTTTCCCATACCAGGGCGACCTGCAACAATAGTAAGGTTGGAGTTCTGCCAGCCTCCAAATACTTTGTTGATAATAGTTAGAGAGCTTTGTAAACCTGTGGGCTTCCCTTGGTGAATACTCTCAAAATTCTTTTGTACAGCCTCTACTAATTTAGAAAACTCACGTGCTTGACGGTTATTTTCAATAAACTTATCAATAAAGAGGTTATTAAAATACTCAAAGGCTTTGTCACGTATGTCAAATATATCATTCTCTTTCTTTTGAGCCATACTGAGAAGTACAGAGAATTTATTGACAAAATCACGCTTTACAGAAGCCTGTACCAAAAGCATTATATGATACTCTATGTTAGCTGATGAAATAGCAAAAGTAGCCAAGTCAATACAATAAGCAGTATATGAATTTAACTTCTTTTTCTCAAATTCTTTTCCTAACAATATCAAATCCACAGTGCCGTATTGTTTCCAAACTTGCACAATAGTTTCGTAAATAGCTTGATGTTGTGGTACAGAAAAAAGATAAACACTCAGCATATTATAGTATTGCGCAATGAGTTGAGACTCACTCACAAGATTGCCGAGTACGTATTTTTCTATATCTATATTGATATTTTCATTCATTGTAAGTTGCTTTAGGTCTGTTTATTTTAGGAATGCTATTGAGCTTAGGTACATTGAAAATACTCTGATTATTTGAATTTGAGGCTAAATAGGGCATAGTGTTTTTTAAAGTTTGTTTCCAATTTACAATAGGCTTATTGTAGCCTGTTATCCATCCATTCTCTTTCCAAGTTTCATATTTTATTTTTAGGTGTTCTTCTAAATCTTCCTTATAGATATTTAACGTTTTAGCATAAGCTATAAACTCTTCGATAGAAGGAATGTTAGAAGACATCTTAGAAAATTGTTTTTCTTTAGTCTCAGAAGGCAAAGTAACAGGTATAGTAGGTCGTGCCATTTGCACTGACTGTGGAATGGTTTCTTGACCTGAAGGCATAACTGAAACAACTTGTTTTGCAGTACTCTTAGATACAGTCTTTTCTTTTTTTGCAACTGAAATTACCTCTTTACCTTTACGAATGACGTAATCTGGAATGATTTTGTACAATACGGGAAACCCTTTGCGAATTTGGTAGTTAATGAGCCCCAAATCTCTAAGTTTTTTTCTGTTTTTTCTAATAGAAACTCTTGTGATTGTCAGTTTTTTTGAAATGTCATAGTCAGAAATCTCGAAATCTTCTTTATTGTTTTTATCCCAAGATTCTAATAGAAAAAGATACATACAACTAATAGAATAGCTTTGAGGAAATACCTCATTCATACTCCAATATTTCTTTATTAGTTCGAGATATTCCATTGCTATTCTTTATTCTTATTCAAGAGTTCTAAGGCTTTTTCTATATCAATAACAATTATTTTTCCATTCTGAAATATAGCCTCATCTATGATACCTGAGTTTTTAATTTTGCTTGCTTTTGCACGTGAACAACCTAATATTTTAGCTAATCCTTTTATACCGTACTCATATTTTTTCTTAGGAAAGAGAGTAGAGAATTGATTCTGAATCTCTTCCATAAGTTCAGCTTTTAGTTCTTGTAGGGTAAGTTTAAACAAAGGTGTATCGGGATCTAAGTTATTCATAACGTTTTTGAAATAGAGTTATAGCCATTTCAGCATCAACTATTATTTTGCGTCCATTCTGAATAATAGCCTTATCTAATATTCCAGAATTTTTAATGTTTTGTGCGTGTGATTTAGAACATCCCAATATGGATGCAAGACCTTTTAAGCCATATACATATTTCTTTTCTAAAGATTTATCTTTAGGGAAAGGATTTACTTCAATAGTTTCTGTTTCCTCTATGTCAGAGGATAAGAAAGCTAATATATTTACTATTTTTGATTGTATTTCAATAAGTTGCTCTCTTACTGATACTTCTGTGTTATGTATTATTTTCATAAAGACATTATTTTTTGTTAAACACATATTCAGCTAATATTTGACAGTTTTCCCTGTCAAGATGCCGAATAAAATCAATCCATCCTAATTCATTATTTTTGTATTGATTACGGGCTCTCTGTGCTCTATCAATAAGATGAGCGACCATTGTGTTAGAGATTTTACCTGAGTAAATCTCCCCAACGACATCTATATTCTTGTTGTACAAAAACATTACGACCTTTAAAAGTAGTTTTACTTCTAAATTTATTGCACAATTGATTCTTGGATAGATTATTGTTTTTAATCTAACCTAACCTTAATTGCTTAGCTCTTTGTCTACAATTACAGGTTTTTCAGAACTAAAATCGTGGAAGATTTGCTCTTCGGTGAAGCCTTGTTCTTTGTAAAATAGAACAGCTTCCCAAAGAGTCAAATTACGGCTGTTTCTGCGTGCCAATCCTAATACTGATTGCTGTTGGTTACCCAGCCTTTTAGCTAACTCAATGCTAAAATTGTTGTCGTTCAAAATTTTTTCGATGATAATTTTACTTACTTTCATTTTTTATTTATATATTTGCCAATTATTTAGTAATTGCATTTTAAACCTAAATGGATTTGTATTTCGGCTGCAAATATATAGTTTAAAAACTAAATATGAAAGAAAATTAGACAAAAAACTAATAAAATATTTTCGCTATGGTGGAGAGAATTTTACAATTTATTGAATATAAAGGAATTAGTAAGTTGGCTTTTTATAGAGAAGTTGGGCTTTCTAACGGATTTTTAGATAAAAATAAAAGCGTGGGAACTGATAATTTAGTTAAAATATTAAAGTCTTATCCTGAAATAGAACCTTTGTGGTTGTTATTAGGAGAAGGAGAAATGCTAAAAAAAGGGACTGTAGTCATTGATAATTCTAATGTCAAATCAAAAAATAGCTTCGTCGGTAATAATATCACTGGTGGAAATGTAACAATTTCTATTTCAAATGAAGATGTTTCCAAAATAATAGAACAACATAAGGAACTTACCGAACGACTTAAAACAAGTCAAGAACAAATGAGTACATTGTTGGAAATTTTAAAAAATACTCAAAAATGAAATTCAAAAATGTAGTACTTTTATTTTTAGCATTTTTACTAAACGTTATTGCTTATTCTCAAATTAGCATAGAGAAAGCACAAGAAGATTTGGCTAATACCATCTTTAAAGAAAGTAAAGAAAAAGCTAAACTAACTTCGTTTGAAAAAGAAGATGGAGTTAAGAAAGTGAAAAATGATATTTCCTATTACTCTATAAAGTTTATAGGGAAAATACAATTTTTAAAGGCTGGAAATATCCAGCTTATGCCATTTCTTAATAGTGCAAAAAATAGTTTTTTAGAAGTAATAGATAATAATGGTGATTTCTATTCCAATGGAGGTCTTTTTAGACTTGTATACAAAGATGAGGTTTTAAATATAGAAGGAAATATACAATATATAAAAACGGAAAATGGTTGGAAAGCTAAAACAATTTTGATAGCTATAAAAGAAAATCAAAAATGAACTTAAAGTACCATTCTCAATTCCTATTAGATAAGGAAAAAGACAAACTTGATGCTCGTACCCGCTATCGTATAAAGTGGGAAGGTAATATTGTTGCCTTTAATTTAGGTTATCGCATAGAGGTAGAAAAATGGAGTAATGAAACGCAACGCTGCAAAGCTAATACTACTCACGGGAAGAAGAAAATTCCCGCTAGTGTTATCAACAGAAAGCTACAACTATTTGAACAAGCCTGCGAAGATACAATTAAATACTTTGAGGTTCAGAAAATAGTACCTACTAAAGAACAATTTCAATCTGTTTTTAATTCTAATATTGGTAGGGAGAAGAAAGTAGTATTAGAAAAATCATTCTTTCAATATTATGATGATTTTATGGCTGAGGAGGGAGCTTTTAATCAATGGACAGTTGCTACTAAAAAGAAACTTCACGTTATAAAAAATCATTTATTTAACTTTGATCCTGAACTTACTTTTGAAAAATTCACTGAAGAGAAATTAGTGGAATATCTTAATTATTTACAAGAAGAATTGAAGCAAAAAAATTCTTCTGTTTTAAAAAATATATCTTTTGTAAAATGGTTTTTACGTTGGAGTAATAAGAAAGGATATAATACAAATATTTTCTTTGAAAACTTCAAACCTAAGTTAAAGACTACACAAAAGAAGATTATTTTCTTGACTCCTTCAGAATTTAAACAATTTAGAGAGTTTGAAATTCCAAAAGAAAATAGTTATCTTGAAAAAGTACGTGATGTATTCTTATTTCAATGTTTTACTGGGCTACGGTATTCGGATGTGGAAAACTTGAAAAGGAGTGATGTAAAAGATAAATTCATAGAAATAACTACTGTGAAAACTAATGATAGTTTGACAATAGAATTGAATGAACATAGTAAAAAAATACTAGATAAATACAAAGACTACCAAGATAAAAAAGAACGAGCTTTACCTGTTATCACAAATCAAAGAATGAATGACTACTTAAAAGAATTAGCTCAATTAGCGGGTATTGATGAACCTATTCGAGAGACTTATTACATAGGAAGCAAACGCTTTGATGAGGTAATTCCTAAGTATGCATTATTGAGTACTCACGCAGGAAGACGTACATTTATTTGTAATGCACTGTCTTTAGGTATACCTCCTCAAGTAGTTATGAAATGGACAGGACATAGTGATTACAAAACAATGAAACCTTATATTGATGTAGCTGATGAAACAAAAGCTAATGCTATGGCAAAGTTCAATCTATTATAAGGTTTATTTGTCCCTACTACTAAAATCAGGGACTAAAAGCGGTGTTCTCTATTAGTCTTTATTAGTTTTTGTTGGTGTTTTATTTTATATAAACTGTTTAAAATCAATATCTTTGTACTTTTCTGTTATTTATTGGTACTTAATGTGATTCTCTCCGACTCCACATTACAATCTCATTATAGAACGAGAACTAAATAGAAAAATACTTCTATTTAGTTCTCGTTTTTTATTCATTTTAGAAGCCTTATTCACTAAATATTTGTTATATTTTTTTTCATTTATTTATCATTAAGTAGTAAAGTTATTGGATTATCTTTATATTTGCGCCATTAATAACAACAAAGATAATAATGAACACGCTCTTTACTATCGGCATTTTCCTTTGCTTTTTCCTCTCTGTATTGCTCTTTACCAAACACCCTAAAGCCTTATCGGATAAGGTGCTGGGGATATGGTTGGTGTGCATTGGTATTTATCTGCTGAATTACTACCTGCATTATTTGGGCTATTGGGAGAAATATCCTCATTTAGTAGGAGCGACGCACCCTTTTCCGCTTTTGTTTGCTCCTTTTGTATATTTGTACGTATTGGTGTGTTCACGTGAAGACCAACATTTTCATTGGCGCGATAGCTTGCACTTTTTACCTTTTTTCTTCACCTACGTTGTGATGTTTCCCTTTCTTTTTGGCTATTCGGCGACTGAAAAAGCAATGATAGACCAAGCCGATTACCATAGTCCCTATCAATGGTTATTTACAACTTCGTTTGTAGCTTTTGTGACCGTGAGTGTGGTATATATTGTATTGGCTTATCAGAAAATTAATCAGTATGAGCAGGTAATAGGCGACAATTTTGGCTATAACGAAGGTATTAGTTTGCAATGGCTACGACTGTTACTCATTGGGTTCGGGCTGATTTTTTCAGTGATGATAGTGGGATATATAGTGCAATTTCTCTTAGAAATAGAGATAGGAGTTAATATAGAACTTATTTTCTTGGCACTCTTTGTCTTACTTATAGGGCTTATTGGCTTCTGGGGCATACGGCATCAGGGAATTTTTAGTGTTGAAAAACAAAAGCCTTTTATAAAGAATTTAGTCTTGTCTGACAATTCTCATAGGTCAGACAATATTGAAACTTCTTCATTCTCCAAAACTCCTGAATACCGCAAATCCGGTTTGAAAGCCGAGAATGCAACCAGCTTACACCAACAGCTGCTCACACTAATGACTACCGAAAAACCTTATCTCGAACCTAAACTCTCCTTAGCTCAATTAGCTGAAATGTTAGGTGTACTTCCTAACCACCTTTCACAAATTATCAACCAATACGAAGAAAAGAATTTTTATGACTTTGTGAACAGCTATCGTGTCGAAGAGTTTATCACTTTGGCGAAGAAAGACATTGATAAGAATTTTAATCTTTTGGGTCTTGCCTATGAAGCGGGCTTTAACTCTAAGTCCTCTTTCAATCAAGTGTTTAAGAAGATAACAGGTAAAACACCAAGTGAATTTCTGAATTAGGTGCGAGAAGCATAGTTTAGCACGTCCAAACTCTCACGCTACCCCTTCTTTTCACTCTCTCCGACCCGTCCGCCCCGCACAATTCTTCCGGCGAATAAAACCTCCCTAACCCCTTGCCTCACTACCAATTAATCATTAATCACTAAACATTAATCATTAAAAAAGCGTCCATTCTCTCACGCTTGGGCGATGCACCTTGTTTTCCACCATACCTTTGCCCCAGAATTTTAAACGTATTACGTAATGAAAACCTTTTTGAACATCGTTCTTTTTTTAGTGCTTCCGCTTGTAGCACACGCACAAGATATTACCCAAACACTTAGGGGTACTATTTATGACCAAAGCACTCACGAACCTCTAATGGGGGCTACCATAGTGGTGCAAAACTCTAATCCTGTTATTGGTACAACTACCGATGAGGCGGGAAACTTTTCGATTACTAACCTCCCCTTAGGAAGGGTGAGTTTGGAAATTTCTTATATAGGTTATGAGAGCCGCGTGATTCCCGAACTGATGATTACTTCAGCCAAAGAAGTAGTGCTTAGTATTGCTCTGAAAGAAGCCGCCGCTGAGCTTGAAGGCGTGGAGGTAGTAGCGGGTATCCACAAGGAGAAAGCTCTCAATGCAATGGCTACCGTGAGTGCCCGCACCTTTTCGGTAGAGGAAACACAGCGCTATGCTGGCGGACTTAGTGACCCTGCGCGTTTGGCTTCTGCCTTTGCAGGGGTCTCTACGGGTAACTTGCAGGACAACTCTATTGTCGTGCGCGGTAATGCTCCGCAGGGCGTGCAATGGCGATTGGAAGGCGTGGAAATCCCTTCGCCTCAGCATTTTTCTGGGGGAAACGTCATTGGGGGCGGACTGGTGACGCTTTTTAGCAATCAGGTGATTGGTAATTCCGATTTTCTTACAGGGGCTTTCCCTGCCGAGTATGGCGATGCGCTCGCTGCTGTTTTTGATGTGAAAATGCGCACTGGTAACACTTCCCGCTACGAGCATACAGCACAAGTGGGCGTTTTAGGGCTCGACTTTGCTTCTGAGGGTCCCCTTTCACGCGCCAAAGGCTCTTCTTATCTTTTCAACTATCGCTATTCTGCTTTGGGATTACTCAATGATTTGAAAATCAATAAAACAGGTCAGCGTATTAAGTACCAAGATTTTTCCTTTAAATTGAATTTCCCTACTGAAAAAGCAGGTACATTCTCTCTTTGGGGTATCGGGGGGATTGACAACACTCATAAAGATGCTTTAAACTCTCCAACCGACTGGAAAACTGATATCGACCGCGTGAATAACAATTGGGATACTTACGTGGGTACAGTAGGGTTGCGTCACCAAATCACCGCTGGCGAGCGCAGTTTTGTAGAATCACACGTCGCTTTTTCGGGTACTGACGACCGTATTAGCACCGATTACCTTTCCAATGATGCTTCTGTGTTCACCCCCGATAGCCGACTTAAAAAACAAAACGGCACACTCACTTTGGCGACCGCACTCACTCATAAACTCTCTCCTTTGGCTACTTTAAAAGTAGGGATTTCATCTAAACAACTTTTCTACAAGTATAACCTCAGCGCTGCACAAGATTATATTCCTTCCACTTATGCGCGTATTGTCAATTCGGCAGGCAATACGCATCTTACCGAAAGCTATGCCCAACTCAAATACCAGCTATCGCCTGCCCTTTTAGCAAATGTGGGATTGCGCGCTCACTATTTTGGTTTGAGTAAAGAACTCTCTCTTGAAAGTAGGGCAGGATTGGCTTGGAAACTTTCTGATAAACACAGTTTGAGTTTCGGTTATGGCAAACACTCTCAACCCGAAGATTTGAATGTTTATATGATAGAGGTAGGTGGCGTAGCTGTGAATAAGGATTTGAAACTTAGCGATGCACATCATTTTGTGTTAGGTTACGACTGGATGCTTACCGATAAATTGCGTTTCAAAGCCGAAGCCTATTATCAATATCTGTGGAATATCCCAGGGGAAGAAGGTACCAGCTACTCGCTTATCAATTTGCGACGGGCGTTGTATCTCAACAAAGCACTCGTGAATAATACCAAAGGACGCAATTATGGTATCGACCTTACTTTGGAGCGCTTTTTGGGTGATAATTATTATTACCTTATCACGGGTTCTATCTTCAAATCCGAATATAAAGCGGGTGATAATGTGTGGCGTAATACGCGCTATAACAAAGGTTTTGTTCTGAATGCCCTCTTTGGTAAAGAATTCTATTTTGCCAATAACCGCAAGGTGCTCGATGTGAATGCGCGTGTGAGTGTAACTGGAGGTGAGCGTTACAGTCCGATTTTGGAAAGCCAATCGTTAGCCCAAAAACGTGTGATATACGATGAAAGTCGGGCTTTTAGCGAGCAATTCCGCACCCTTACCTATGCCGACCTTACTGTGAATTACCGCATCAACCACCGCAAGAGCAGTAGCGTGTTCTCTTTCCAAATGAAGAATGTACTCGGTGCGCCTATCTATATCGACCATAATTACAATTACCAAACCGGACAAATAGAGCTCAGTAAAGCTACTTTGGTTATTCCTAATATCAGTTATAAAATAGAATTTTGAAAGTAAAGGCCTCACCCCCGTTCCCCCTCTCCGAAGGAGAGGAGGCAAGCCGTGAAAGCGATTATTGCGAGAGGCTAAACTTTGTCTTTATTTTAAAAATGCTCACTTTTGCAGATTGTCCCCCTTCGGGGGGACGGGGGCTTTCTCATAAATTGAGTTTAACTCTTAAATAAAATGAAAAAGTATAATCACCCTATTTTGTTTTTTACCCTTTCCCTTGTGATTCCTTGGGTATTGTGGTTTGTGGTGGCTTATTGGAGTCACCAGCCAAAAGCACCTAATGCTTTTTGGACAGGCTTTTTTGAATTGGCAGGTTTGTTATCTCCTATGGGCGTGGCTACCTACCTCTTTGCACGCAATAAGGAGCTCTTAACTGACCTCAAAACGCGTTTTATTGGCAGAAATTTGCTCGCCAACCGCTATTTTTGGATTACCCTCTTGTTTCCACCCCTTTCCATTGTGGTGGCACAGCTACTTTCGCTCGGTTTAGGGCATAGTCTCGACCAGTTTTACATTTCGGGAGAGCCTAGTTTCAGTTCAGCGCCTTTCAACGCTTGGTTTGTGCTCTGTTTGGCGCCGGTGCTCGAAGAATTGGCTTGGCATACTTATGGCACTGATGCCTTGCGCAGTAGGTGGACGCTTTTCACCTCATCGCTCATCTTTACCGTCTATTGGGGGTTGTGGCATTTGCCCTTGTTCTTTGTAAAAGACTACTACCAAAGCAATGTACAAGCTGAGGGGTGGCTCTATACAGCCAACTTTTTCGTGAGTCTGTTTGCCTTTGTGTTTATCATCAACTGGTTGTATTACAAATCAGGGCGCAACGTGCTGGTAGCCATATTGTTCCATTTGGTAGCCAATGTTTCCAACGAAATCTTCGCTACCCACCCCGATAGCAAACTGATACAAACAGGCTTATTCGCTCTACTCGTTGGGTATATCCTCATAAAAGAGAGACGATTGTTTTTTAGTGAGAGCCATACGGGTAGGTGAGAGGATGAGAAAAATGTAAATATTTTTCAATTGAATATCAGAGATTTATGAATTTTTTATAAGAAAAAAATGAAAAAACAATAAAATAATTATCAACAAATACTTGTTAATAACTTTTTTTTAGTAGATTTGCAACGTCATTTTACTATAGCAAAAATACTATAGTATTTTTGCTATAGTACTTTTACTCTTTAAAATCAAGAACAATGAATACATCAAATAATAAATTAGTAACTTTTGAATATGTACTTTACAAGCTCAATGAATGGTATGAAGAGATGAATCCTGATAAGAAGGGTACAGGAGAGAATGACTTGAGTATTTTGAAAGCTATGAAATTGTTATTCTTTATTTCAGGGGTTGATATAGCAAATAACTTGTTTGATACTTTTAATAGATTTCAAGCTTGGCAATATGGGCACGTAGAAGCTGATTTATATAATCAATATTCGCAAAAGAAAGGTAATTTTAACTATTTAGAAATAAGTAGAGAAAGAACTATTTTAAAGGAAAAGGCTTTTACAATGCTTAATGAAAGTAATTGTCTTCCTAAACAACTTAAATCAAAAATAGATGATGATATTGAGAAGCTAAAGGAAAAGAATAAAGAGTTGATAAATTATCCTGCTTTTGAATTAGTGAATCTAAGTCATGCTTATCACTCTTGGGATATTTATTATAATAAATTGAAAAAACCATATACTGATATGGATAAAAGTATAATTATAAATGAACCAAAATACTACCAATAGTTACATTTCAAAGTCTTTAGATATAGCAAAAGATATAGATAAAAAGCTAAGAGCAGAAGACTTTGACATAATAAATAACATAGGAAGTTTTATCTCTTCAGAGGAAGAGATAATTTCTTGTCTTTTTAACTCAATTTTAATTGGTGAATTTATCACTGATACTAACTTTGAAAATCTAAATTCCTCTCAAGAGGGTTTAGATTTTTCTGTTATAGAGAATATTGATTTACTTTCAATAGAGAATATTTTAGCAAATAATAAGGAAATACCAGATTCTACAAGAAGTAGTATAGAGATTTTCAAAGAACATATAATTCAAATAAAATCTATTATTTCCGATTTATACATTCCCTTTGTAAAAGATGTAAGGGTTATCCTAAAGAATCAAGAGACAGATATTGTTATTACTTCTTTTTATAAGTATCAAATCACAAATAATAATGACTATGTACTAAAGATATTTATTTTAAATATATCTTTATGTTTAATAGATATTTTATTTGATGAAACACAATACTGTTTTGATAGAATAGCTTCTATAAAAGAGGAGATTTTATCTATTGAGTCAATACCTAAATACCGCTTTTTAAAAAATGAGATAGAAAAAATAAAGAAGAAAGCTACTTTTTTACTTTTTAAATGGTGTAAAAGAGCTGAAGTAAGTGGCGTCTCATTATATATTGATAAAGGGATTGAAAGTTATGAAACAGAACTTAAAAATTATGGAAGTGACTGGATTTCATTAGTTGACTATATTAACAATCATTATTACAATGAAAAAAGTGAAAAACAAAAGATTTCAGAAAGAAAACTAAAAAAATCATTTGCTGATATTAAAGATAAGAATTTTGACGAGTTTTCTTGTAGAGAAATTCACTTATATATCAAATACTATAAGGATATTAATAAGAACTTAGATAAATTAGATGAAATAATATTATTCTTAGAGGAATGGAAAGATGAGGAGGAAATAAATAATGAAGAGAAAAATATAAGAACTATCATTTATAACTATGCTCGTAATAATCGTTTTTCTCTTTTCACTGAAACTTGTGATGATAGAGAAGATTTGCAAAAACAGTATTATAAAATTAATAATAAAGATAATAAAAATTACTTCCTTCAATACAAATTTATTGATAAATCAATACAGCTACTGAATACTGAACTTAAACAAACAAATGAGACAACTACTATTGAGGAAATAGATAAAATTGAAAATTATCTTAAAAAAATAGAGTCTGAATACATTACCTATAAAAAAAATATTGAGTGGATATTAGAACATATCTATTTCATATACAGAGTTTCTTTTAAGGAATGTATTATTGATGATATTTTTATCTATTCATCTTTCTTACTTCCCTTAGACAACAGAAAATCAAAAGATAGATTTGAAAAAATAACGGATGATTTTAGAGAATTAAAAAGTCAGCTACCACTTTTTAGAAAAATGGCAGAATTTAAAGGTGATGTTTCAAAAGTAAAAGAAGACCTCTTCCAGTTCGATGAAAAAATAGAAAAGCACGATACCAAAACGATAGAATTAATGGGGTTATTTTCGGCTATTATAGCCTTTGTAATGGGGAGTATCCCTACATTTCAATATCTTAAAAATATTTTTGATGTTGGAATTTTCTTTGTTGTTTTTGCTACTTCTCTTATCTCTTTTCTTTTAGTGCTGTTATTTATTACAGGAAGGATAAAAGTAAATAAGGAGCAAGAATGGTGGAAATCTCCAATACTATATTTCTATCCTGCAATGATTATTATTACAATTGCTCTTAGCTGTTTCAAACCTAAAGATGACAACCATAAAACTACTACCCTGCAGCAAACTGAAAAGACCGTTATAGAAGAAAAAATCACTTCAAATAAAACCGTTGACACGCTCAAACAATCTAAAACTACTAAAAAACATACCATTTCTACCAAAGATTCTTTAAAATAATTACTTCCTAATTATGCAAAAACAAAGAATAGGTACCATCCACTTCCTTACCAAAGAAGAAGGTTGATTGTTTTGATAATCAATTTCGTTTAGTAGGGGCGACTGGCAAATCGCCTTTTTTCAAACAGGCTTTTAAAAGTCTTAAATCAATTTATTAAAACAGTATGAAATCATCAGAAAAAATATTATTAGCCGGAGCGACCGGTTATTTAGGTCAGTTTATATTAGCTGAACTCTTAAAAAAAGAATACCCTACCCGCATTATAGTGCGCAATAAGTCGAAAATAGCACCCGCTTTACTTACCCACCCACTATTAGAAGTAGTGGAGGCTGAGGTAACAAAACCCAATACTTTACTCGGTGTGTGCGAGGGGGTTACCCAAGTGATTTCCGCTGTCGGAATTACTCGGCAGAAAGACAAACTCACCTACGAGCAAGTAGATTATGCGGCTAACAAGAACTTGCTTGACGAAGCACTGCACTTAGGGGTACGTAAGTTCGTATATATTTCCGTATTAAACGGCGAAGCAATGCGTCCTATTGCCATTGGGGCTGCCAAAGAGCGTTTTGTAGATACCCTTAAAACCAGTGGAATGGACTACTGTATCGTGCGTCCATCGGCTTTTTACAGCGATATAGCTACCATCTTTTCAATGGCAAAAGAAGGTAAAGTGCGTCTCTTTGGCAAAGGGCAATACGCTATGAATCCTATTCACGGCGAGGATTTAGCCGAGGTGTGTGTAGCGCAATTAGAGAGCTCCGAAAAGGAAGTGAATGTAGGAGGGGCTGAGGTGTTCACCCAGTATGAAATCGTTGCTTTGGCTTTCGAGGTGTTACATAAGCCTGTGAAGGTCGTTTTTTTGCCTGATTGGGTACGGAAGTCCGTTTTGAAAATAAGCAAATATCTCTTGCCTAAAAGTGCTTACGGCACTATAGAATTCGTTTTCACCGTAATGGCAATGGATTCGGTAGCGCCAATGAAGGTAGGAAAACATAGGTTGAAGGTATTTTTTGAGGAACTTCGAAATAAATATTTGCATTTGTAGTATAAAATTACTATTTTTGCAAAGTTATTCTCTACCTCTATGCATCATATTCGTAAAAGCAAATGGAAAACTATTACCACCGTAGGCTTCGCTTTATTTGCGATGTTCTTTGGGGCGGGTAATCTTATATTACCTCCGTTCATAGGTTTAAGAACGGAAGGTGAATGGGGTATGGCGTTGTTAGGCTTTTTTATCACTGCTATTTTAGCTCCTTTTTTAGGGGTGTTAATGGTGGCTAAAACGGGCACTCACTTCACTGATTTAGGGAAGAAAACGCACCCTTGGCTCATTAAAATCCTCACGTTATTAGTTATTTTATGCATAGGTCCTTTGGTAGCTATCCCACGCACCGCTGCTACTACTTTTGAGGTAGGCATACAACCCTTATTACCTGCTTTTCCTAAGGTGTGGTTCATCGTTCTATTCTTTGCCGTTGTAACTGCATTATCTATATCGAAATCCAAGATTGTAAGCATTATAGGCAGGTTTCTCACTCCTTTTCTGCTGATAGTTTTAGTATTGCTTATTATTTTAGGCGTATGCTTCCCCCCTGATAGTATTACCTCTACGGCATTTACCGCTACCGAAAGTTTTTCTTTGGGTTTCTTAGAAGGCTACCAAACAATGGATTTGCTGGCTTCGGTTATCTTTGCAGGTATTGTTATTGCAGCAGTAATAGATAGTGGCTATACCTCACGCAATGAGCGTGTTTCTGTTACTTTTGCGGCTGGAATGCTTTCTACGCTCTGTTTGTTGTTTATTTATGGAGGGCTTATCTACTTAGGCGCCACTACCGATTATCCTTTAACTGATAGCGTACAACGCACTGAACTTCTGTTACACATTTCTCATTCTGTTTTAGGAAAATGGGGCACTATCACTATTGCCTTAGCTATTGGTTTTGCTTGTCTTACTACGGCTATTGCTCTTACATCGGCAGTGGGCTTATTCTTTGAAGAAGTAACTCACCAACGCATCCCGTACAAAGTAGGTGCTATAGTCTGTACGCTCATTTCAGTAGTATTATCAATTAACACGGTGGATAATATCATCAACTATGCGATTTATATTCTGCTATTTATATACCCCATAGTCTCTACTCTCATTATAACCGTTTTATTCTTCGACCGCTTTGTAAATAGCAAATTACCCTATATTTTAAGCGTATTGGTCACTGCTATTATTTCCACTATTGATAGCTGTCAAACGTTAGGACTACCCTTTGATAAGCTTTATGAAATTAAAAGCCTATTACCTTTGAGCGATTACGGTTTAGAATGGTTTTTACCTGCCTTGCTAACTTTTATTATTACAGCTTTCATAAAAGGCTTTAAGAAGAAATAATTAGCGTATTATTTGCGGTTTTAGTATTTATTTGTACTTTTGCGCCGTCTCATAAGGGGTGCTGTAACAGGCTGAGATTATACCCATTGAACTTGAACGGATAATCCCGTTGAAGGAATGAAACTAAGCAATTGGAGCTTGTTTTTGCTTTTGGGTAGCATAAACAGGCTTTTTTATTTTATTAACACACCAAATAATAGCCTCTTTTATTTGTAAATATTTATTTTACAATGAAAAATGTACTTTTGTACACTGCTATTTGCCTTACTACATCGGCAATGGCACAACAGACAATAGAGCCTGACTCTATCGTCCCTTCACCTAAGCCCATTCAGTTAGACGAAGTATTAGTATCGTCCGTGAGGGCTACCAGAAAACTTCCCGTAACCTTTTCTAACCTCTCTAAAGAGGAAATCAAGACCAAAAATTTCGGTCAGCAAATGCCTTTGTTGTTAGGTCAGTTGCCTAATGTGGTGAGCTATTCCGAAGATGGTTCGGGCTTTGGTAGTAGCAATATGTTTGTACGTGGGAGCGACTTGTACCGTACCAATGTTACTATCAATGGCATACCACTCAACGACTCCGAATCACAAGGGGTTTTCTGGTATAATCTCTCCGACTTTGCTTCTTCTGCCGAAAGTATACAGTTGCAACGCGGGGTAGGTACTTCTTCTAATGGAGCAGGAGCTTTCGGCGCCAGCCTAAACGTTCTCACCGATGCTGTACAAGAGCAGGCATCAGGAGAACTCGCCAACTTCTACGGCAGTTATAATACTCACAAACACAGCCTTAAACTTTCTACGGGAAAACTCAACGACCGTTTTGAGCTCAGCGGACGCTTTTCTGTTATCAAGAGTGATGGCTATCGCGACCGCGCTTCCTCCGACCTTAAATCCTATTTCTTACAAGGCGCTTATAGCCACGGGGGGACGCTCATCAAAGGATTAGTATTTGGAGGCAAACAAAGTGTCTATCTCACTTATTTGGGAGTAGATAAAGAAACTTTGAATAGCAATCGCCGTTATAATCCTGCCGGAGCCTACAAAGATGCTGCAGGTAACAAACGTTTCTACGATAACGAAACCGATAATTACCAGCAAGACCACGCCCAACTGCACTGGACACAACAGTGGAATACGGCGTGGCATACGCAACTTTCCTTCCACTACACCAAAGGTAAAGGCTATTGGGAGAACTATGAGAAGAAAAAATATTCTAAGGTAGGATTGCCCAAAGTGCTCGACGGGGCAGGCAAGGAGCAAAAAGCATACATCATTCACCAACAAGGATTAAACAACGATTTCTGGGGTACTACTTTTTCGGTGAACTATCAGAAAGACGGCGTGCAACTGCTCTTTGGAGGATTGCTCAATCGCTATGAAGGGTCGCATTACAAGGATTTGCTATGGGCAGAAAAAGCGCCTTTTGTGTATGGCAATCGTTATAGCTACGAAGGGCTCAACACCAAAGAAGAAGTGGCGGGGTATGGCAAACTCACTTGGCAATTTGCTCCTAAATGGAGTCTGTTTGCCGATGTACAATTCCGTCACGTAGGGTATAAGGCGAATAAATACAAAATAGACGAAAACCTTAACAGTTTCAACCCTAAGGCGGGTATTACCTTCTTCTTGAATGCACATAACGACCTTTACCTCTCTTATGCTCGTGCTACCAAAGAGCCTAACCGCTCCGATTACAAGAGTTATTACGAAGCCCTACAAGACGACCCTAATGCTAAAAAACCTATCGCCGAGAAGCTCAACGATATCGAACTCGGTTGGCGACTCACTACCCCCAAAGTACGTTTGAACCTCAATGGGTATTATATGGGGTATGAAGACCAATTAGTACTTTCAGGGAAGCTCAATAGCACCGGTTATCCTATCCGTGAGAATGTAGGCAAGAGTTATCGTGCAGGAATTGAAGCCGATGCGATGGTGCAACTCTCAGAGCGTTGGTTGTGGTCGCCTAACGTAGCTTTTAGCAAAAATATAAACAGAGATTATAAGAATCAAGATGCTGAGGTCGCCACTCGCACTATTAGTTGGGGCGATACTCGCATTTCGTATTCTCCTGATGTAGTGCTCGGTAACACCATTACTTTTATACCTATTGACGGCTTTCAAATAGGGTTGATTTCTAAATATGTAGGTGCACAATATGTAGATAACACCGAGCGTGAGGAAGCAAAACTCGATGCTTATTTCGTGAATAACCTTAGTTTGCAATACGAGTGGAAGCCTAAAAGCACTTTCAAATCGGTATTGTTTTCGGTAATGGGGAATAACATTTTCAATACCAAATACACTCCTTACGGCGATAACGGTTACGGAATGGTGTATATTCCCGCTGCCGAAGCCAATTACTTAGCAGGGGTAACGCTTAGTTTTTAGGAGATAAAAGATAAAGCCTGCTATAGTTTTTGTTACTTTGTTTTGAAGTTCCCATTTCTTTTATTATCTTTGTCGCGAATAAAAAACAAACCTTATATGAGAAAGTTTTTACTCTTTATTCTATTGCTTTTTGCATTGCAAATAAGTGCTCAAGAAGCCTACACCAAAGGCGATGTATTTATTGATGTGCAAACAGGTGCTTCGTTTATAGGAGGTATTATAGGCGGAGGGGTACACTATGGTGCTACGCCTCGTTTCTCGGTGGGAGCTAACTTTTCTAACCAGAGTTTTAATCTTAAAAGTAAATACGAAACTGCTTACGTACCTGAGCTCAGTGTGGACTTCCATTTTGACCATCGTATGACTACCGATTGGTATACAGGGCTTTCAATAGGGCATTGTTTTTGGCAAAGCGATACTCCTGATGGATATAGTTCAGGTGGTTGTGATAGCTCTTCCGATCCTATACCCGAAAAATTCAGAAGAGAACACACCAATAATTTTGTATTGTGGAATGCACATTTAGGTTTTCGCTATTTTATCTTCAAAAACGTAGGACTCAACGGACAAGTGGCTTTTGGGAATGCTCTTTCATTTAAAGTGGGGGTAAGTGTGAAAATCTGAAAATTTTAAGACTTTTTATATATAGGGTAGATATGCTTAGCTTATAGAAAGCTTGAACGAATCTTGGACGATAGGTATACAAAGGCTATATAAAACATTGAATTTCACACTTTTATAAGTTTAAAATTTTTAAGGGAAAACTATATGATTTCTTAATTTTAGTAAAAATCTCTAAACTAAAAAATCGTTATTTAATTGTCTTCTATTTGCAATTATTTACTATCTTTGCACTTCTAACAACAAAGATATCCTTATTGGTTATTTGTCATTTGTAATTAGTATTATGATTTTTTCTTTTCTTACAAACCTTGCTAAAAACAATAATAAAGAGTGGTTCGATGCTCATAAGGAGGCTTATGAATGTGCTAAATTAGAAGCTACATTGCTTTTCAATTATATTTATACTGGGCTTGCTGAGCACGATACCCTTGCACCACTGAAAATATACCGTATCTATCGCGATTTGCGCTTTTCTAAAGACAAAACACCTTACAAGACACACTTCGGTTGCTATATACAACGCAAACAACCGCATTACCGTGGTGGGTATTACGTGCATATTAGTCCGCAAGAGACCTTTATAGGGGGAGGTTTTTTCGATCCTAACAAAGAAGATTTATTGCGTATGCGTCAGGAAATTTCTCTCAATGCTGAGGATTTTCAAAAAGTGATGAATAGTGAGGGGATAAAGAAAGAGTTTGACGGGAAACTATGGGGTGACGAGGTGAAGACTGCCCCCAAAGGTTTTGAGAAAGACGACCCTATGATTGCCTATTTGCGCAAAAAGCAGTTTCTCTTAAAACACGACTATACACGACAAGAAGCCACAGCGAAGGACTTTGATAAGAAAGTAGTGCAGGGACTTTTGGCAATGCGTCCGTTTTTAGACTTTATGACGGAAGCTTTGACGACGGATTTGAATGGAGAAAGTTTGTTTTAGCTAAGAGGTAAAGTCCGTGACAGTTAGGTAAGTGTGATATGAAACTAACATTTAACAAAAAGTACTTTATATGGGCGTTGGCACTGTTGGGGGCAGAACTGCTTATTGCGACAGTGTTTAGCAGTATGGGCTTTATTAGAGGCTATATAGGCGATGTACTGGTGGTGATATTACTGTACTACTTAGTGCTTTCGTTCGTGAAAGTGAAGCATAAGGATAAACTCATCTGGGGTATATTTGTCTTTGCGGTAGCCGTAGAAGTGATGCAGTACTTGGGTGTGGCTACTTATTTGGGCTTCACGAGAGGAAGTTTGGGGTATATCCTCTTAGGCAATCACTTTTCGTGGGCAGATGTGGTGTGTTACGCCATTGGTTGTCTTATTTTGCAATTCACAAGTAAGAATAAATAAAATGAGGGTGAAAGGTTGTTTTGCCCCTACATAATGTAACGCAAAGCAATTGTAAAATCGGGATAATATTATATTGAACTAAGGTTGTATTATTAGGATAAATGAAGAAAATATTAGTAACGGGGGGGGCAGGATTTGTAGGTTCTAATCTTTGTGAAGCTCTTGCCAAAGACCCTAACAACGAGGTCTATTCGTTAGACAATTATTTCACCGGTAAGCGTGAAAATCACGTAGAAGGGGTGCAATATATCGAAGGAAGTACCGAACATATCTTCGAGCTTATCAGTTTTTCACCTGATATTATTTATCACTTAGGTGAATACTCACGGGTGGAACAGAGTTTTGAGGATATCGACAAGGTATTGTTGTTTAATAAAATAGGTACACTGAAAGTATTGGAGTTTTCTCGTAAACACGGAGCTAAACTCGTATATGCAGGCAGTAGCACCAAGTTTGGTGACGGGGGTTTAGGCAAAGACCAAAGTCCGTATGCTTGGAGCAAATCGTCGAATACAGAGCTTATTAAGAACTACGGTATGTGGTATGGGCTTAACTATGCTATTGTGTATTTCTACAATGTTTATGGCAAACGCGAAATTAATACAGGGAAATATGCAACACTTATAGCACTCTTTAAGGAGAAGATGAGGAAAGGGGAGCCTCTCACGGTAGTAGCCCCAGGTACTCAACAGCGCAATTTTACGCATATAGATGATATAGTAGCGGGCTTACTCTTGGTAGGTGAAAAAGGTAAAGGCGACGGTTATGGTATTGGCAGTCCGGAGACTTATACAGTTTTAGAAATTGCTCAGCTTTTTGGGGGCGAGATACAAATGCTACCGGAGCGCAAAGGTAACCGTATGACTGCTGAAGTTATTACCCAAAAAACAGAAGCTTTGGGCTGGCAAGCGAAGAAGCATATTAAAGAATATATAGAACTATTAGCAATTGATAATTAACAATTAGCAAGCGGGAAATGAAAATAGCTATTACAGGGATGAGTACCCTCGCAGCTGAGGCGCTCTCTCTTCACAATAATATTCCACAAGGGCGACTTTCTGACCGTGACCAAAAACTTATAGAACAACTCAGAGCTTCTAATTCTGCTTATGAGCCCTTAGACCCCACCGTTCTTTATGCCTTACATACTGCACGAAGAGCTGTTGCGCAAGCAGGGTGGCAAGGAGTTCGTTTTGGTATCAATATAGGGTCGTCGCGAGGAGCAACAATGTTGTTTGAAAAGCATTTTAGTCATTTTCTGAAAGAAGACAGTTGCCAAACCTTAGCTTCGCCTACTACTACTTTAGGCAATATCAGCACTTGGGTAGCACAGGATTTGAGCAATGAGGGTTTTGAGCTCTCACATTCTATTACTTGCTCTACCGCTTTACACGGCATTGCCAATGCTATTGCGTGGCTGGAAAGTGGTATGGAAGACCGCTTCTTGGTAGGTGGTAGCGAGGCACCTCTCACTCCTTTTACTATTGCACAAGTGAAAGCTCTGAAAATATACAGTAGTTTGCCTTTGCCTTATTCTTGTCGTGCAATGGATATGAGCAAAAAACAAAGCACAATGGTGCTAGGGGAGGGGGCAGGTTGTTTCTGTTTAGAAAAAGGAGAACGACCTAACGCCTTAGCTTATATTGTAGGTTTAGGCTTTGCTACCGAAAAGCTCACTCATAGTGTATCGCTCTCCAAAAATGGACAGTGCTTGCAAGATGCTATGCTTCGTGCTTTGACAAGTGCTGGGAACCCCAAGATAGATGTGATTATCACTCACTGTACGGGTACTATTAAAGGTGACCAAGCTGAACTCAAAGCTATAGAAGCAGTCTTTGGTGGAGAAAAACCTCTACTCACCAATAATAAATGGCAACACGGACATACCTATGGGGCGAGTGGAGCACTGAACCTCTCAATGGCAATACGAATGTTACAGAATAACCGTTTTGAAAGGGTGCCTTACCTCAGTTATCCCGAATCTGTACCCGATAAACTCGAACATATATTAATTAATGCGGTAGGATTTGGTGGAAATGGAATAAGTGTGATAGTGAAAAAGTGAAAAAAGCAAAGTAAAAAGTAGAATATTTATAAAATGATAAATCTATGATAATAAGTAGGTTTATATTTTTTAAAAGTAAAAAATAAGAATATTTGTACGAAAAAGATTGTGTTTCAAAAAAAAAGTGTTACTTTTGCCGGCAGTAATTATTATCAAATTATAAAAAAAGAAAATTATGTCAGACATTGCATCAAGAGTTAAAGCCATTATCGTTGATAAATTAGGCGTAGACGAAAATGAAGTAACCGCAGAAGCGAGCTTCACTAACGACTTAGGAGCTGATTCATTAGACACTGTTGAATTGATTATGGAGTTTGAAAAAGAATTTGATATTCAAATTCCAGATGACCAAGCTGAAAACATTGCAACTGTAGGTCAAGCAATCAAATATATTGAAGACGCTAAACAATAATTGGCTCATAGGCAGTAGGCTATCAACGTATATACTTGGTAGCTTACTGCTTAATGCTTTTTGCTCTAAACCTAAATGCTAAAAAGTTGAAACTAATATGGAGAAAAGACGTGTTGTAGTTACAGGTATAGGGGCTCTTACCCCTATAGGTAATACCACCCAAGAGTTTTGGGAAGGACTCGTAGCCGGCAAGAGCGGTGCTGCGCCTATTACCCATTTCGATGCTTCAAAGTTTAAGACAAAGTTTGCTTGCGAAGTAAAGAACTTTAATGTCGAGGATTTTATAGACAAAAAAGAAGCACGTAAGCTCGATAAATTTGCTCAATATGCCTTAGTGGTTGCTGATGAAGCCGTAAAAGACGCTCATCTTGATATGGATACGCTTGATAAAGACCGCATAGGGGTAATTTGGGGCTCAGGTATTGGGGGGTTAGAAACTTTCCAAAATGAGGTAATCAACTTTAACGAAGGCGATGGTACGCCACGCTTTAATCCATTCTTTATACCTAAAATGATAGCTGATATCGCAGCAGGTGTGATTTCTATACGCTATGGTTTTAGGGGTCCTAACTTCACTACAGTCTCAGCGTGTGCCTCTGCAGCTAATGCTATGATAGATGCGCTAAACTATATTCGCTTTGGCTATGCTGATATGATGGTATCAGGTGGCTCGGAAGCAGCGGTTACTATTGCTGGAATCGGTGGTTTCAACGCCTTGCACGCCCTTTCTACTTTCAATGAAGACCCTGCCAAAGCTTCTCGTCCGTTTGATGCCAATCGCGATGGTTTTGTATTAGGCGAAGGAGCAGGAGCGGTAGTGCTTGAAGAGTACAATCACGCAGTGGCTCGTGGGGCTACAATCTACTGCGAATTGGCAGGAGGAGGTCTCTCTGCTGATGCTTACCATATGACGGCGCCTCACCCTGAAGGGCTTGGTGCTAAAAACGTAATGATTAACTGTCTTAAAGACGCAGGAGTATCAGTGAACGAAGTAGATGCTATCAATATGCACGGTACCTCTACTCCATTAGGAGACATCGCTGAATCTAAGGCAGTATTGGATGTATTTGGCGAGCACGCTTACGATATTAATATTAACTCTACTAAATCAATGACGGGGCACTTGTTGGGGGCTGCGGGAGCGATAGAAGCAGTAGCGTCTATCCTCGCTATCAAACACAGCATCGTTCCTCCTACCATCAACTTTGAACATCCCGATGAAAAAATAGATCAACGCCTCAACTTCACCTTCAACAAAGCGCAACATCGCGACGTGAAAGTAGCGATGAGCAATACCTTTGGTTTTGGTGGACACAATGCGTGCTTATTATTCAAAAAGATATAAACTATAAGTGTTCGGCTTAAAGAAAATATTAACTTTTCCCCGTCTTATTCCTAAGAAGAAAGACGGGATTTTTTATACTAAAATCAAAGAGCTTTTAGGATTTCCTCCTAAAAACTTATCGTATTACAGCGAGGCTTTTACACACCCTTCTTACCAATTCCAAAAAGCAACGCGTAAGAGCTATGAACGCCTTGAATTTCTGGGTGATGCGATTCTTGGCGCCGTGATAGCCGACTATATTTTCACCAATGCTCCTGAACAAGATGAAGGCTATCTTACCAAAATGCGCTCTAAAATCGTAGAGCGCCGTAACCTCAATCAGCTCGGTAAGGATATGAGGCTCTTGGACTTCTTGCGCACTAAACTCACTCCGAGACAATTAGGTAATAATATCACTGGTAACCTCTTCGAGGCACTTATAGGAGCAATTTATTTAGACAGAGGTTATAAGGCTTGTTTTAGGTTCATTGAGCGTGAGCTCATTTTGCCGTATATCAACATCAAGAATTTGGAAGGAAAGGTTATTAGCCATAAGAGCTTGTTGATAGAATGGTGTCAAAAACATAAGTTAGACTTTGCTTTTGAGGCTGAAGAAGATATAGAAGATTGTTCTGAGACTAAGTTTTTCGTTGCTAAAGTGCACGTACAAGGCTTTTCGGTAACTCGGGCGCGTTCTACGTCTAAGAAAAAAGCTGAAGAGATTGCTGCCAAACGCGCTTGCTATAAGATTCAGGGTAAACAACATCATAAATTAGATGTACAATGAAAATCCTTCTCCTCTCCGATACCCATTCGTATATAGACGATCGCATATTGCACTACGCTAGTGAGGCAGACGAAGTGTGGCATTGTGGCGATTTTGGTAACCTGGCAGTGATAGAGGCGTTGCAAGCCGTAAAACCTTTGCGTGGGGTTTATGGTAATATCGATGGCATAGAGATACGGCAGCAGTTCCCTGAAGTAAATCGGTTTGCTTGTGAGGGCGTGGAGGTACTGATGATACACATAGGCGGTTACCCTAATAAATACAGTCCGTTGGCAAAACAAGAAATCCTAACCTGTCCTCCTAAACTCTTCATCTCGGGGCATTCACATATTCTAAAAGTGCAATACGATAAACAGTTTCAGTTGTTACACCTCAACCCAGGAGCTGCTGGTCTTTATGGTTGGCAAACCGTGCGTACGATGCTTCGTTTTGAGATAGAAGCAGGAGAGATTAAAAACTTAGAGATTATAGAGTTAGCTCGTAGCGCGACAGGTAATGAGTAAAAATAAAAATTGCTAATTAGTAAAATCTTTTATACTTTTGTTCCGAATTTAAAACTTTATTCTAATGAAAAGAATATTATTAATAGCACTTTCTGTGATAGCTTTCACGGCGTGCACTAAAAAAGACAATGAGGATACTAAGCATCCTAAAGAATTACAAGGTACTTGGGTTTATGAAAATTCAAAGCTACCTGATGGTAAGTTATTCACTGAGATTATTACTTCTAAACAAATGCAGTGTGCCAAAGAAAACAAGTACATTTTCTATGGTGAATTTTTCACCTCGGAGGAGCACACTCTTAAAGGAGATGATTGTGAAAAAAAGAATGCCACGGTAAAATATTTTGTAGAAAATAGCAAATTGTGCTTACAAGGGGCTAATGGAGTGGTTCTTAAAGCTTATGATATTGTTGTTAGTATTACCCCTACACAATTTATTTTTAAATACGACAATGAATTTAAAGCTTTTTTGCGCTCTCAAATACCTTATGACCCTACTCTTAAAGAAAAAGGCTATACCATTGATGATATTTTGAATGTAACGATTACCTATCGGAAACAATAAATAGAAATAGGCTGTCCCTTAACCGGACAGCCTATTTTGTTTTCTCTATTGTCTTTCATTACTAATTTTTATAGCTTTTCCTATTAGGGTAGTAGAAGTACAATCTGTAATTTTTACCATTACAAAATCGCCTATTTTATAATCTTCTTTGGGGAATACTACTACGGTATTCTGACTATTGCGCCCCATCCACTCTTTATCCGATTTTTTAGAGTTTCCCTCTATAAGCACTTCTACCGTTTTGCCTATTTGTGCTTGAGTGCGGTACAAGCTGTGTTTTTGTTGCAGGTCGATAATCTCAGCAAGACGGCGTTTCTTTACTTCTTCAGGTACATCATCTTCTATTTTGCGTGCTGCTAACGTGCCAGGACGCTCCGAATAAGCAAACATAAACCCAAAATCATACTTTACATATTCCATTAGCGAAAGCGTATCTTGGTGGTCGTCTTCAGTTTCGGTGGGGAAACCAGCAATCATATCTTGCGAAATAGCACACTCAGGAATGCGTTCGCGTATGCTGTCTATCAGCGCAAAATATTCTTCGCGAGTATGGAGGCGGTTCATCGCTTTCAAGATGCGATTGCTACCGCTCTGTACGGGCAGGTGGATATACTTGCAGATGTTAGGGTGTTTTGCCATTGTATCAATCACATCAAGGGTCATATCCTGCGGATTGGAAGTAGAAAAGCGGATACGCATTTCAGGCTGAGCTGTTGCCACCATATCGAGGAGTTTAGCGAAGTTGATAGCGGTGGCTTGTTGCATCTCACTTGCTTTGCTGAAATCCTTTTTGAGCCCGCCTCCATACCAAAGGTAACTATCCACATTCTGCCCCAGTAGGGTAACCTCTTTGAAACCACGCGCTTGGAGGTCGGCGATTTCGTTGAGGATAGAATAAGGGTCACGACTGCGTTCACGTCCGCGAGTGAAAGGTACAATGCAGAAAGTACACATATTGTCACAACCGCGCGTAATTGATACAAAAGCTGTTACACCGTTGCTATTGAGACGAATAGGTGCAATATCGGCATAGGTTTCGTCCTTAGAGAGAATCACATTTACCGCTTCACGACCTTCTTCCACTTCTTCAAGTAGGTTAGGTAAATCCTTATAAGCATCAGGACCTACCACCATATCCACTATTTTTTCTTCTTCGAGGAAGGCGTGTTTTACCCTTTCGGCCATACAGCCCAATACGCCCACTTTCATAGCGGGTTTCTTGCGTTTGTACACATTGAATTGCTCCAAACGCTTGCGAATGGTCTGTTCTGCCTTTTCGCGCACTGAGCAGGTGTTGATAAGTACCAAATCGGCTTCATCAACAGTATCAGTGGTATTATATCCCGCTTTGGAGAGAATAGAAGCTACAATTTCACTGTCGGAGAAGTTCATTTGGCAACCGTAACTCTCGATATATAGTTTTTTAGAATTGTTATTATCAGCTTGTAAAACAAGGCTTTGCCCTTGCTTACTTTCGTCTATTTCTTTAGCCATAGAGGTTTGAGTTTCTGAATTGAGGGCGCAAAGATAAAGATAATTTGGCAATTAGCCAATTTGTCAGTGTGCCAATTCTACCACGCCCATTCCACCATCAAGGGCAATTGGCGAAATAAAATTATTGTCAAAAAGTTTTGTGTATATCACTTTTTTGTTGTACCTTTGAGGCTTGAATAAAATTATTGTAGTTTTAGATATATGAAAACCATAGACAATTTTAATTTTGCGGGCAAGAAAGCCCTTATTCGCGTGGACTTTAATGTGCCATTGGACGAAAATTTTAAAGTAACTGATAACACTCGTATTGAGGCTGCGAAACCTACTATCGAGAAAATTCTCAAAGATGGGGGAACCGCAGTACTTATGAGCCACTTAGGTCGCCCTAAAGGGGAACGCAACGACAAGTATTCTTTGCGTCACATCGTAAGTGAAGTGGAAAAAGTATTAGGTAAAAAAGTGATTTTTGTAGATGATTGCGTAGGCGAAGTAGCCGAAAAAGCGGTAGCAGCTGCTCCTGCTGGTAGTGTGGTATTACTTGAAAACTTGCGTTTTCATAACGAAGAAGAAAAAGGAGATGAAGCATTTTCTAAACAGCTTGCTAAACTCGGCGATATCTATGTGAACGACGCTTTTGGTACCGCTCACCGCGCTCACGCTTCAACTACTATTGTTGCTAAATTCTTCCCTAACCACAAATGCTTTGGTTACCTCCTCGCTAAGGAGATTGGAAGTATTGATAAAGTGATGAAGAACGGCGAAAAACCTGTAACTGCTATCCTTGGTGGTTCAAAAGTTTCTTCTAAAATCACTATTATCGAAAATATCTTAGATAAAGTGAACCACCTTATCATAGGTGGGGGTATGGCTTATACTTTCATCAAAGCACAAGGCGGAAAAGTAGGTAGTTCTATCTGCGAAGACGATAAACTTGACCTTGCACTCGATATCCTTGCCAAAGCCAAAGCTAAAGGAGTAGAAGTACACTTGCCTATAGACGTAGTAGCTGCTGACGCTTTCGATAACAACGCCAAAACACAAGTAGTACCTGTAAATGCTATTCCCGATGGTTGGGAAGGATTGGACGCAGGACCTAAGACTCTTGAAAATATCAAATCGGTATTGCTTAAATCAAAAACTATTTTGTGGAATGGTCCTATCGGAGTATTTGAAATGCCTAACTTCGCTAAAGGTACCATTGCCGTAGGTGATTATGTGGCTGAAGCTACTAAAAAAGGAGCTTTCTCACTTGTAGGAGGTGGCGACTCGGTAGCTGCTGTAAAACAATTTGGTTTTGAGCATAAAGTAAGTTATGTTTCTACCGGTGGTGGAGCGATGCTTGAAAGCCTTGAAGGATTGGTACTTCCTGGTATTGCAGCTATTAACGAATAGTTAAAATATAAAAAAAGAAAAAGAGGTAACTAAAAATTAACTTAGTTACCTCTTTTTATATCTTCATTATTTCTTCCCTGTTACTTGGGTGATAAGGTTCATTTTCTTCTTCTTATTTTGCTGTTTTTGGTATTCATCGAACTGCATTAGCAGGTTGTTATTAGCACGGATGAGCGCATTGGTTTCTAATAAAATACTAAAATATAATTTAGTAGTTTTATGACTGGTTTCGGTAGTGCGAATACGGTCGATTTGTTTTTGTACCATCTTTGACACTTCGTTTTTCAACACCTTACAATCTTCGAAAATTACGTGTAACTTGTTATAGTCTGAACCTTTGAATATTTCGGCTTCTGCCTTAAACACATCTTCCATCTTATCGGAAATGTATTTTAAGTCACGTAGCTGATTAAATTTGAGGTTCTTGTGATTGTTGTTTACGTGTTCATAACTATTGAGTGTGATAGCCGTGAGACATTGTGCCATATCCTGCAAACAGTCCAAAATAAGGATATAAAACTTGCTAGACGCTACTGAACTTTCATTCAGCGATTTGATAAAGTAGTATACATTACCTTTCAGCTCATCGAGTTCTTTTTCGAGTTTTTTAGCATTCTTTTTGTTTTTGGTGAGTTTGCCTAAATCTTGAGTGCCGAGATTCTTCACCACTTTGCTATAAAGCTGGTCGATGCGGAAAATCGTTTCGGATACATAGTTAGAGCTTTCTTTGATGACACCGCCAATGGTAGCCAAGTCGGCACGCTCAAAGCGTTTGCCTTGTGCTTTGGCTTTCTGTTTATTGCGGTAGATAATTGCGTTGCGAATGAGCACAAAGCCTACTACCATTATCATCACAATAAGCCCAATCACGCTTCCGTAATACAATATGCCTGCTACTAAAAATGCCCCGATAAAGGCAACAATAGCTGTTAAAAACCAACCGCCGATTACATTCAGTACCCCTGCCACGCGATATACGGCACTATCGCGCCCCCAAGCTCTATCGGCAAGGGAAGAACCCATTGCCACCATAAAGGTTACATAAGTAGTAGAAAGAGGGAGCTTAAAGGAAGTACCAATGGCAATTAAACTACTGGATACCACGAGGTTGATAGCAGCACGCACGAGGTCGAAAGCAGGAAGGTCTTCTTCTTTTACATTAGGGTCAGGTTCAGGTTTTTCAAAACGGTGGTCTATTTTGTTGCTAATTGACTTTGGCATTATGAAGTTCACGGCATTGGCACAAATCACTGTAATACGCACCAAGAATCGCGATAAGAAGTTAGAAGAAAACTTCTCTTCACCTCCTTCATTTTGACGAGATAGATTGACGCCTGTATCGATTACGTGACGTGCTTTTTTGGAAAACCAAAGGGTGAGAATCATCACAAAACCGGTAAGCAATAGCAAGGCGGTAGGAGTAGAGATTTGCCCATCGGCTAAAGCCCCCATTAACAAGCCGTCGTGAGCTACTCCTGAATTATGCCATATATCATACGACTGATAAGCCGCTACCGGTACCCCTATGAAGTTCACTAAGTCGTTACCCGCAAAAGCCATTGCCAAAGCAAAAGTACCGCTGAGGATAATTACCCTAAAAATATTTACTTTCATACGGATAAGCACTTGTGAGAGCACCGAATAGAAAATAAAACAGCCAATGAGTAGCGGCACTATATTCGTGTCTATCCACGCAATGGCTTCTTTAGGAATGAAAGCGACGTCTTTGAGTCCTTTAAAGATAATGAAGTAGGAAAGCCCTGTAAGCGAGAGCCCGCCGAACACACCTCCTACATATTTTACATTTTCTTGATATTTAAATGAGAATACTAATCGGGCTAAATATTGCACAATCGTACCGACTGTAAAGGCGATGGCTACCGAGGTAAAAATACCGGTGATAATTTTGCCTGCTTCACTTGTATTGATATAGTTGAAAGCGTTAAAAAGCGATTCGTCACTCATAAACGTTTTGATAGTGGCGACACACATCGCAGCGCCCAAGAGTTCGAATACGATAGAAACGGTTGTGGAAGTAGGTAGACCGATAGAGTTGAAGAGGTCGAAGAGGAGGATATCGGCAAGAATAACCGACATAAAGATAACCATAACCTCATCGAAATAGAAGAGCTGAGGGTTAAAGATGCCTTTACGTGCGATTTCCATCATTCCGCTAGAAAAGACGGCACCAATGGCTACCCCCACGCTGGCGACTATCATAATGGTGCGAATGGTGGCTACTTTGGAGCCTACGGCAGAGTTAAGAAAGTTAGCTGCATCGTTACTCACACCCACCACCAAATCGATAACGGCGAGCACCAAGAACACGAACAGCATAAAGATGTACACCTGTTCCATAACACTATATCAGTTTTATGGGGCAAAGATATGAATAATTTGTCAATTAGACAATTTGCTGATTAGTAAATTTAAGAGGAGGTTTATTGATGTTTTCTTAGTTATATAAATATGAGGAACTAAGGTTATTTTTTATTTTGAGAATCTTTTGGTAGAGGAGATACTTTTTTATAGATATTGGCTTTTAATTCTTGTGTAGAAATACATATATGTCGGAAATGACTATCATATTTTATGCTTTTTTTCTTCTTTGGCGATAGCTGCTTCCCAACGTTTGGTCATATTGCGATTTGCTTGTTTTGACATAGCCATTATTTTATCTTTAAATTTTAGAGGGATGCCGTTTTCATCTTCCTCTAAAACTTCGGAAGTAACTGTTACATTTTTTTTGGATTCTTTTTTCTTAGTAACTTTCACAAAGTCAAGAGTCTTAAGGTAATTTATTACCTCTAAGGCTTCAGGATTATTGCTGTTTATAGTTGCTATGTAAGACATAATGTTTAAGTATTTTTTATTTGTATGAGGCAAAGGTAGTAATAAATTAGGAGACTAGCAAAAAATGGGTTAGGTTTTACTAATTGAGGGTTAGTAATTGGATTTTTTGGATTATCGTAAAATGCCAAAAGATAACGGAAGAGGTGATGCAGGTAAAAAGTAAAAGGTAAGAGGTAAAATGGGTATGGTTAGTTTATAGAGAGCTTATAGGAAGCTTATACGAATCTTGGACGATTGGTATAGAAAGGGTATATAAATAGTTGATTCATAATATGATATAATAGGGGTAAAAATGTTAAAAACAGGGTTTCGAGACGAAAGAAAGAGGAATAGGCACTAGGAGGGAGTGTGACGGAAAAGGGAAGAAATGACGAATGACGGGTGACGAATGATGAAGGTAATGTGGTGAAAACATCTTCTTATACGCATACTCTGCTATCTTTGAGCACATACTCAGTTGTCGCTGGCTATCTTCAAAAGGGGAATTGTAGTGACCAAAGGGGAGTTATCAGATGTCTGAGAGAGACTCGCAGGAGAGAGACAATAGAGACGCAAGGGGAGTTGTGGTGATGATCATATCGGACTAATGTTGATTAATGTGAGTTTGATAGTCTATTTTATTGCTAATTGTAAATTGTTTTGTATCTTTGTCGCATTAATGATTAACCATTTATAACTCATTATTAACTATTATGAAACATTTACTATTAAGCCTTTTAGCTTCCTTATGTACCATAGGAGTCAAGGCGCAAGAAAAACTTCCTAATGTTATCTTTATTTTGGCTGACGATTTAGGTTACGGAGATATAGAGCCTTACGGTCAGCAAATTATCAAAACACCCCAACTCAGCAAACTCGCTGATGAAGGAATGAAGTTTACTCAGTTTTATACAGGTACATCTGTGTGCGCGCCCTCTCGCGCTTCGTTTATTACAGGGCAAACTACGGGTGAAACGCACATACGCGGTAATGAAGAAGTGCGTGAGCCAGTAGATGGGCAAGCACCTTTACTTGCTAACGACCCATCGGTAGCACAACTTTTTAAGAAAGCAGGCTATAATACGGGTTGTTTTGGTAAATGGGGTTTAGGTATCGTTCCTTCCGAAGGGAATCCGCTAAAACAAGGGTTTGATACTTTTTTTGGTTATAACTCGCAGTTCCGCGCTCATCGCCGTTATCCTGCTTTCTTGTGGCACGACAATGAAAAGGTGCTCATTTCCGAAAACGGAAATTATGAGCGCCAAGAGGTTTATGGCGAAGACCTCATACAAGAAAAAATATTGGATTATATAGGCAAACAAACAGCTGAAAAGCCTTTCTTTATGTGGCTTACTTATACACTCCCACACGCCGAATTGGTTGTGCCTCACAACAGTATTTACGCTTCGTACGAATATCTCCCCAAGAAACCTTATAAAGGGGTGGATTATGACAAGATTACTCCTAAACCTTTTGGCTGGGCAGGTTATATGTCGCAACCGCATACTTATGCCACTTATGCGGCTATGGTGAGTCGGTTAGACAAGTATTTGGGAGAAATACGCAAGCTCCTTAAAGTTAAAGGGCTTGATGAGGATACCCTTATCATCTTTGCGAGCGACAATGGGGCACATCGCGAAGGTGGTGCTGACCCCAAGTTCTTCAACTCCTCAGCAGGATTGAGGGGTATTAAACGCGACTTGTACGAAGGCGGTATACGTACCCCTTACATTGTTTATTGGAAAGGCAAGATAAAGGCAGGTAGCGTAAGCGACCACATAGGGGCTTTTTGGGATATGATGCCTACTTTTGCTGAGATTACGCATCAGAAGTATGTACCCAATAGGCATCAGGTGTCGTTTTTACCTACGCTTTTAGGGAAGAAACAACAGCAACAGCATAAATACCTTTATTGGGAGTTTCACGAAATGGGAGGTAGACAAGCAGTGCGTTATAAAAACTGGAAAGGAGTACGCCTAAACGTGAATAAAGATAAAAAAGCTCCTATTGAGTTGTACGACCTTACTACTGACCCTGCTGAACAGCACAACCTCGCCGAGAAATATCCTAAGATAGTGAAGAAAATAGAGCGATTTATGGAACAAAGCCATACGCGCTCAGAGCTCTTTCCTTTTGATTGGGAGGCAAAGAAATAAAACTTACTAAGGAGGAAGAATGATAACTTAAAAGCCTTTACCTAATCAGTATTTAGGTAAAGGCTTTTAAGTATGAGTATTATAGACTTTAAAAATGCTCTATGAAGTAGGTTTAATGAGCTTTTTCATCTATTTTGTTCTGCTTGGAGTCATAAGTAAAAGGCACTTTCCAAGTGATTAATAGTGCAGGAATAGTGCAAATCATTACCAATAAGAAGAAGTGTTGATATCCTAAATATTTACTGAGGAAACCACTAATCATACCAGGAACCATCACTCCTAAGTTCATCAGGCTATTGGCGAAAGCATAGTGAGCCATTTGGTATTTACCAGGAGCTATTTGTTGCATCATAAAGAGGGTAAGACCTACAAAACCGAAGCCATAACCAAAGTACTCACCTACAATTCCCAAAGCGATAGTAGGCAAGTGAGAGGGCAAGAAATAAGCAAAAAGTAGATACACTACAAATGGAATATTAAAAGCACACGCCAAAGTGAAAAGAGCTTTGCGCAACCCTACACGAGAGACAAAATAGCCAGCTGAAATAGAGCCTACAATAAAAGCAATAACTCCCGCAGTACCGTATACTAAGCCATATTCTTGTTCGGTGAGCCCTAAGCCCCCTTTATCAGTTTTAGCAATGAGGAAAAGAGGAGCTATCTTCATAGCTAATCCTTCTGCAAAACGGTATAAGAAGATAAAAAACAAATAATAAAAAATATATTTCTTTCGGAAGAAAGCTACAAAAATACCCCATAGTTCTTTCATTTTTACATTAAAATCACCAGCTTGCTGAGGTTTAGTATCTTTTGGCAAAGCATAAAGGTGATATAGACCTACGAGACCTAAAATAGTAGCACAAATGCTAAGAATCAGTTGCCAAGAAGCAATTACACTCATACCTTTTGCTTTTACGAGCCAACCTGCTAAAAAGATAAGACCACCATTGGCAAGCACTTTTGCTAAGTTATAGAAAGCACCTTGCCAGCCAGAATATACACTTTGGGTAGCTGTGTCCAATTGTTCCATATACATTCCGTCACCTGCAATATCGTGAGTAGAACCGCTAAGGGCAATCACTCCTAATAAGGCTAAACACACAGTGAAAAAGTTAGGGAGAGGTAACGAAAAGACAATACAACCGAATAAAGCTGCTGATACTAATTCGGTAATGACAATATATTGTTTTTTAGTACCATAGAGCTCCATTATTACACTGATAACAGGTTTTAATGACCAAGGTAAGATGAGTAAAGAAGTCCAAAAAGCGTTCTGGTCGTCAGGAATACCTAATCCTTTGAAGATAATAGGAAAAACTAATGAAAGCATCACAAAGGGAAGCCCCATAGCGAAATAGGTGGTAGGCACCCAAGTAATAGGATTTTTCTTTTTCATAATGGTTGTTTATATTACTTCATTTTAAAAATCAGACAAAAGTACAAAATAATTACAAATTGGCAAGTTAACAGATTAGCAAGTTTGAAAATACCCTAAATATACCAAAATAACTTATCAATTAAGTACTTTAAGTGCGGTATTATTCTTTTGTTTTCTTAGCATTCATTGCTTTATAGAAGGCAGCGCGACTGAGAGGCTCATAGCTATCGGCTTCTCCTAACAAGCGTTGCTGGTCGTTAGAAACTTTGCGAAAACTATAATTGGCGAGGTTTCCGGTACGTGTACAAACAGCGTGTACCTTAGTAACATACTCAGCAGTAGCCATCAAGAAGGGCATAGGTCCGAAAGGCTTTCCTTTATAGTCCATATCGAGTCCTGCTACGATTACACGTACCCCGCGATTGGCGAGCTCATTGCACACGTGTACTATCTCGTCGTCGAAAAACTGTGCTTCGTCTATACCCACCACATCGCAACCATCGGCAAGAAGCATAATGCTGGCGGCGGCTTCTACGGGTGTAGAAGGAATTTCATTGGCGTTGTGCGATACGATATTGGTATCATCATAACGCGTGTCGAAACTGGGTTTGAATATCTCTACCTTCTGTTTTGCAAATTGGGCACGACGTAATCGGCGAATCAGTTCTTCGGTTTTGCCTGAGAACATCGACCCGCATATTACTTCTATCCAGCCTGTCTTTTCGTTGTTATTTACAGTATTCTCTAAAAACATCACTTAAAAAGTATATAGTACTCCTACTCCTAATACTTGCTTGAACTGAGTGCGTGCGCCATAGTTGTGCACTTCACCATTAGGTGCTTTGTAGGAATAAAACTTCACATCGTCGTCGTATTTGATATGCACCCCTATACGCGCTTGCACGTAACTATTTACCTTTAAGTTGAGATTAGTTTCCCAATCCACATCTATATTTCCGAAGTTTTTAAGGTAATCGCCATAGAAGTTGAAGGAAGTATTGAGTATCATATTCTCCATCACTTTCTTGTCCCAGCGACCGGACACTGAAAAACCGAGTTCGTTATGAGTACGCTTACCCTTTTTCAGAATAGTACCGTCAGGAGCACGCTGGGCTCTTTCTACCCCGAAAGCACCTTCATCGGCTAAACGTTGGTCGAGTACAGCAGTAGTTTTAAGCGTGATAGGCGAAAGGAAAATACTGAATTTTATCTTTGAAGGAGCATATTCAGTACCCAAACCAAAGGTGATATAAGCAGGGGCAAAGAATTTGGAGATAGGCTTTTCCACATCGGGATAGTTGTACCCGTTGCTGATTTGTGAAAGAAACTGATAGCGCGCCGTGTAATACCAAAACGACTGTGAGTCGCCTCGATAGCCAAACGATGAGATGAGTGAGAGTTTATCGTCGGTCTTGCGCACTTCGCGTCCTTTTTGAGCATTAATACCGTAGTTGATTTCTAATTCGTTGTCCCAAAAGAAAGTGCGTTCGGTATAACGGCGACGGAATTTGGCATTAAATATCCCCGAAATAGAACTTTCTCCTCCTGCACTCCAATTAGAAAAAGCTACCTCGCTCATATTAAGGCTCACTTGATTGAATTTGAACCATTTTTGTTGTGCTAATTTAAAACGGTTGAAAGTGAACTTTAACGCTTCGGTATCTTTCATTACTTTTACCGTATCGGACTTTACAGGGGCTTCGTACGTTCTTGCTTTGCGCACTTGCCCAAAAGCGGTAAAGGAGGTAAGAAACAGTAGAACAATGAGTTTTTTCATACAGAGAATCGTGCTAAATATTTCAGGGTGCAAAGGTAATGATAATTTGCTAATTTGGCAATTAGCAAATGAACTAATAAATGTAAAATGGAATGAATATAGCTGGTGAATGCTTGACAGACAAAGCGTAATGAAAATGTAATAGTGGGGGAGAGGTATAGAATGAGAAGTAATTATCAGATTAGCAAAATAGAAGATTGACAGATTGTCGAAAAAATCTTAATGTTTGTTAAATGTATGTATTTTTTTCAATTATTAAAAAGAAAAATACAACTTAGTCTCTTATGCTGTAAAAAGAGTTAAGATATTATTATTCAGTTAAATAAAAGATTTATCATACTTGTCTCTTCACCGAAGCTTCACCGAAGGAAGAGCGAACCTAAGACGAAGGAAAGACGAACCTAAGACGAAGGAAAGGTGTTAGTTAGTTGAATGTCAATAGGAAGAAAGGGCTTTTAAAACTGTTGAGAAAAAAGTGTTAAAAACGTGAAATGGTTGAAGAAAAAGCAGTTTTTGTTCTTTCACACATTGGCTTATTTTGTCAATCTGCTAAATCTCTAATTTTTAAAAACTCTTCTTTGAGCGTCTCTACTTTGCCGTGAGGAATAAAACTATCAGGAAGAGTGATGATTTTCAGCGGAGTGGTATAGCTGTGCTGGGTAGCAAATTCGGCTACGGCACTGCCTAAACCGCCTGTGCTTCCTTCTTCTACTGTGATTACTTTTTTATAAGAACGGAAGATATGATGTAGCATCGCCTCGTCCAAAGGTTTGAGAAAACGGGCATCGTAATGGGCATATTTCTCGGGTTCAGCAGTTTGAGTGAGCTGTTGTTGTACATTTTCAGCAATGGCGCCAATGGTGAGTACGGCTATCTCGCTGCCTTCTTTTAGCTGTTCGCCTTTGCCTATAATTAGCTGTTGAAAAGGTTGTTGCCAATCAGTTTGTGTACAACGACCACGAGGATAACGAATGGCAATGGGGTGCTCGAGCGATTGCTGGGCGGTATAGAGCAAATTGCGCAACTCGGTAGCATTACGCGGTGAAGCGATAATGAGATTAGGAATAGGGCGCAAGAATGCCATATCAAACACTCCGTGATGGGTGGCACCGTCTTCGCCTACGAGTCCTGCACGGTCTATACAGAATATTACGGGCAGGTTTTGGAGGGCTACATCGTGAATAAGCTGGTCGTAAGCGCGCTGTAAAAATGTGGAATATACCACACAGTACGGTATAAAACCTTGTGTAGCCCAACCGGCAGCAAAGGTAACCGCGTGTTGTTCGGCAATACCCACGTCCATTACCCTATTGGGGAATGCCTTTTGCATAGCCGTTAGTCCGCTACCACTACTCATCGCAGGGGTGATGACAACTATCTTGGGGTTCTGCTGGGCGAGTTCGGTGAGGGTTTGCCCTACTACGTCTTGATATTTAGCAGGGAGAGCAGAATTTTCAGGCAGAGGGTTGCCTGTGATTTTATCGAATTGTGAGGGGGAATGGAAGAGCACTTGTGAGGCTTCGGCTTTGGGATATCCTTTACCTTTGGTGGTGACAACGTGTAAGAGGCGCACTCCACGGGCTTGCTTTTCGGCTTTGAGTGCCGTGATGAGTGCGGGGAGGTTGTGTCCGTCTACTACGCCTTTGTAGGTAATCCCCAAAGTACTAAAAAAAGCACTGCGGGTAGCGTGTTCGGTTTTCAGTTGGGCAAGGTAATGAGAGAACGCTCCTACGGTGGGGTCGATAGCCATTGCATTGTCGTTCAGTATAATGAGCATATTGGTATCGGTGGTGCCTGCATAGTTCAGTGCCTCGAAAGCCATACCACTTACAATAGAAGCATCGCCTATCACGGCTATGTGCTGGCGTTGAGTATTCCCCTCCAAAGCCGATGCCATTGCCATACCCAAGACAGCAGAAAGAGAGGTAGATGAGTGTCCCGTACCAAAAGCATCGTACTGACTTTCTGCACGTTTAGGAAAACCACTGATACCTCCACGCTCGCGTATATGCGTAAAATCCTCGTTTCTATCGGTGAGGATTTTATGAGCATAACTCTGGTGCCCTACGTCCCATACTAGTATATCGTGAGGAGTATCGAACACATAGTGCAACGCAATAGTAAGCTCTACCACTCCGAGACTTGCACCTAAGTGCCCACCTCGTGTAGCAATAACCTCTATAATGCGGTTGCGGATTTGTTGCGCCAGAGCAGGAAAAGAGGTTATAGGAGTATTTTTTAGTTGTTGCATATTAAGCTTACGCTATAGAAATTCAACAAAGAAATTAAAAAGGATAAGGTTTGTGCCTTAGAAATCAAACAAATCTATTCAAATCAAACAATTAAAAAAGAAGTGTAGCTTGTATTTGAAACTTTGGCTAAGTTTGCGACGCACTCATTGACTAAAATGTTAATTTTCAAATATGCTAATTCTTTCCTTTATTGACCAATTTCACTACTAACATTATCAGAGCCCCCATTGCTACAAAAGCTATTAAAGAAAAATACCAATAGGTGATGAACAAGCCTTTTAGTATCACGGCGAATACTACCACAAAGAGGATAATTGTCGCTACTTCGTTGAGCATTCGCAGTTGTACCGAAGTAAGAGAGGTGCGACCCGCTTGGAGTCGTTTCATTATGCGCCAAGAATAGTAATGATATACAAACAAAAAGACGACGAATAGCAGTTTGACGTGAAACCATCCTTGTTTAATAAGCGTCCACTCGCCACCGTCGTATAGCATATAGAGTCCGCTAAGAGTCATCAGCACCAGTGCCGGAACGGTAATGATGTTCCACAAGCGCTCTTCCATAAAACTGAATTGTTTGTGGAGAATTGAGCGTTCGGGGTCATCTTTTTCCAAGGCTTCGGTGTGATAGATAAATAGTCGCACCATATAAAAGAGCCCTGCGAAATAGCTCACTACAAAGATGATATGTATGCTTTTAGCAATAAGGTAATCGGTCATTAGAAATATTTTAAACGTTTCAGATTACAAAGATAGGAATTAATTAGCTAAAATAGAAAAAGAAGTCGTCCGAAAAGTTTTAATCTTATCTTTCATCTCTTGTCTCTTCATTAATCCAAGAGGAGAGAGCTTGTACCCACAGGTCGGAGTCGTTGAGGCAAGGAATCATTTTAAAATTTTCACCACCATTTTTGCGGAAAGATTTACCTCCTACTATTTCTATTTCTTCAAGAGTTTCTACGCAATCGGCGACAAAGGCAGGAGCGATGACTGCTAATTTCTTTACACCATTTCGGGCAAGTTCTATAATTTTATCGGAAGTGAAAGGGGTAATCCACTTATCCTTCCCCAAACGCGATTGAAACGCTTGTGAGTATTTTCCTTTTTCTAATCCTAACTTTTCTGCCAATAAGCGAGTAGTCTCAAAACAGTGACTGCGGTAGCAGTGCCTTCCTTCTTCGCTGTAAGGGTCGCAACAAGTTACACCTTCTACAATGTGTTTGTGTGCAGAGGTAGGTGTGGTTTTGTAGAGATGGCGCTCGGGTACACCGTGATAAGAAAAGAGCAAATGGTCGAAAGGAGCTGTCCCTAAATGAGCCCGTACTACCTGCGCTAAAGCCTCGATATACTCGGGGCGATGGAAGAAAGCAGGAAACTTGGTGAGGCGCATATTAGGATAAGAGGCTTTGATGAGTTTTTCGGTGAGGACTTCAATGGTTTCGGTAGTAGCCATTGCGTATTGAGGATAAAGAGGAATGAGGAGTACTTCATCAACTCCTTTGCTGTGTAATTCTTTTAGTGCATTGGTGATACTTGGGTTGCCATAGCGCATTGCTAATACTACGGGTACAGAGACTTTACGCTGTACTTTTTCAGTAAGCCAACGACTAATGACAATGAGCGGAGAACCTTCGCTCCACCATATTTTTTGATAGGCTTTACTGGTTTTAGGTGGGCGCGTATTGAGGATAACCCCGTGTACCAAAGCATAGCGCAATAGGTAAGGCAGGTCGATGACGCGTTCGTCCATTAAAAATTCTTTTAGATATCGTTTAATGTCTTTTATAGCAAAGGAATCGGGTGATCCTAAATTTACGAGTAATACTCCTTTGGGCATTTTTAGTTAAGTAAAAAATTAAAAGAGAAAAATGAGTATATCATTCATCGTTTTTCTAAAATGTGAATATATTCGGTAGTGCTGTTGGTTTTATGTTGTCTATTTTCTTCCTTATCTGCTTTAAAACGATTGTATTGAGTACTTTGTAGGTCATATTTTCCATATTTTTGCATAGTATCTCTTATTTGTTCGAGAGACATTAGTCCTTCGTTATTATAACTGAGAAATATATATTCAAATTGAGCATTTTTAATTAATTCATCAAAAGTTTCTACTACCTTAGTTCTTTTGCAATAGTTAGATTTGTGATAAGGGCGCAAGCCTGTTTTCCCTTGTGGAGCAAAAGTATCGTATTTGGCAATGGTGTTGAGCAGATGATAATTAGCCCCATATTCTCGATGATTGTAAGGAGGGTCGAGATAGAGAATATCCCCATTAATTTTGGTAATAAGGGTGTTGCTATCTTCATTAAACACCAAGTGATCATTTTCGTTTTCCACAAAGAGAGCGGGCTCAAGATACAAATCTTTCTGAGCTGTTTTTTTGATATGCTTTAAGAAGGCCCCATACACCGAAGCAGTGTTGGCTACCTTATCAGCATTTTCAAGCAAAGAAGCTAATAAAAAAAAGTACACGTTTTCAGTGATATGATTTTCTTTTTTCCAAAGTTCAATTCTTTGGCGTATAGCATCAATGCGTTTGCCGTTGTTTTCTTTGAAGTAATTCCTGCCTGCAACACCATTTTCAGAATATTCATTGAATATAAAACCCTCAGTACCTTTTAGTAAATTGAGTTCTGAGAGATGTTCCCAATAGTTGAAAGTAATGTGATTTTCTATATAGTTTTTGTTTAGCACATAGCTATAATACTCTATATCATTACTGATAACTTGCTTTACATTGGTCTTAAACCCTCTCCCTACGGTTCCTGTGCCAGCAAAAAGGTCGCAAAATACTTTTTTAGATAGGTCTTTACCTGCAACACTATAAATAGTTTGCTTAATAAAGGGTAATAGTTTGTATTTTGAGCCTATATAGTTCATTTTTTAGTTATGCAAGAGTATTACAAAAGCTTCTGTTCTATAGGTTTTCAATCCTATATCTTTATGATTAAAATCAAAAGAGATAGTGAATGGTGTTACTAAGTTCGTATTTTCTATGATTTGTTATATTCTAATGGGTGAAATATCTTCATCTAAATAGACTATCAGTAATCGAGGGTTTGCCCCAAATCTACCTTCATCTTGGTACTTGTACAGATATTCGGCTACTTTTTCAGGGTGTTCAATAGCTGTTGTTTTCCAATGCTCACCGAAATCTCTTTTAAATTCATTGGTAGGACTACGCGATACTTTTTGGTCGTAGCTTACGCCATCGATAAAGAAATCAACCCCACGAATATGCGAAAGAGTGGGTATGATATTGTCGTTTTTCAGAAAAACTAAAGTCTCTAAAAAGTCATTGCGCTCGGTATTAAGTTCCTTTATACGTCTGTACTTTACAGCAGCTAATTTTACTTTTTCATCTTTCTCTGAACGCGTATTGTTTTCTGCATTAAGTGTTTGTACAAAACTATCGAACTGACCTTGAGAAAAAGGCCAATTGAGTTTGCCCAATTCTAATGTACGCCACTCTTCTAACAGAATAGCAATATTCTCTTCTCCGTTTAATCCGTTTTGAAACTTAGGTAAGGACTTAAATATATGTCTTATTTTGTCTTTTGCATCATTGTAATTCCATATCTTTACAATCTCACTAAACAACTCGTTAGATGATTGTTTGATGAGTGCTCTCCTTTCATAGCCGTTATATAATTCCAGAAAAGCAACAGCATTAGCTTTATTGCTAAAAATCTTCTTAACAATATCTTGATTAATAGTCCTTTTTATATCCCTAATATCATTCATTATTGGTGTTTTTCTTCATTTGTCTGAGAGCGCTTTCAGCGAGTTCTTCCTCTACGTCGGCTTCGGGTTTGTCTTTCTCCATCTTACCATCTTTGCGTTTTTGGGCACTTACGGAGAGAATACACCCTAAGGCTAAGCACGTCATCCATAGTGATGTACCCCCACTACTGATGAGAGGTAGGTTCTGCCCCGTTACGGGAAAGAGTTCTACTGCTACTCCCATATTAATGATTGCTTGCAAGAGTATTGGGAAACCTAAGCCTAATACTAATAACTGTCCGTAGAGGGTAGGCGCTTTTTGTGAGATGACTACAATGCGAATGAGCAGTAGTATGTAAAGCACCATTATAACGATAGCTCCTAATGAGCCATATTCTTCGGTGATGATAGCATAAATAAAGTCGGAGGAACTTTGAGGAAGGAAGTTTTTCATTGTGCTTTTGCCTGCTCCTTGTCCCATTATACCTCCTTTGGCAATAGCCATTTTGGAACGCTCTATCTGATAGCCTTCTTTGTTGTCCTCGCCTCCCATAAACGATTCGATACGACTCATCCAAGTATCTACCCTATTGGGGAAAGCTTCGGGGAAGGCTTTTACTACTAATAAGAAAAGTGCAAGGAAAACAATTGCAATGCCTATAGCTGAAAAGATATGTTTCATTGGGAAACGCCCCAAGAAAGTGAGCATCAGCACTGAGCTGAGGATTAGCATCGCGGTAGATAGGTTAGAAAGAAGTACTAAGGCTGCAATCACTCCTACGGGCATCCACAGGGGTAAAATAGTTTCTTTGAAAGAGAGTTTTTTGCCGTAGTTTTTAGCTAAATAAGAAGCTACATAAGCCATCAGCATTACCATTGCAAAGGTGGAGGGCTGAAAAGAGAACCCCCCTACGCTGAGCCATCGGCTGGCGTTTGCCCCTTCGATGGTGCTTCCTGAAAGGTTTGCAAAGATGAGCAGGAGCACCGCTAAGATGAGCCCCAGTTTAGAAGCAGGACGGAAAAAACGATAAGGTGTACGATGCACGATATAAAGAGTGAGATAGCCCACCCCTACAAACACCAAGTGCTTGATGAGGTAGCCAAAAGGAGTACCCTTACCCACTACATACACTAAGTTGGTACTGGTGCTGTACACCGCCAAGAAGGAGAAGAGGGTAAAGACGAGTATGAGCGCCCAAAGGGTTTTATCGCCTTTGATATGTGAGGCTATCCATTCGCGCATTATTACAGTTTCTGAACGGCTGCTTTGAAGAGGTCTCCGCGTTCTTCGTAGTTTTTAAAGAGGTCGAAGCTGGCGCAAGCGGGGGATAATAGTATTGTATCACCTTCTTGAGCAAAACCTTGTGCTAATTTTACAGCTTCGTCCATTGAGCGGGTTTCGACAAGCGTGCCTATTGTGTTGTAAAACGATTGAATAATAGGGGTATTATCGACTCCGAGGCATACAATAGCTCTTACTTTTTCGTGTACATAAGGCAAAAGAGAGTTATAGTCGTTGCCTTTGTCTTGTCCGCCAACTATCCACACGATAGGAGTTTTAATGGTGTCGAGAGCGTAGAATACTGAATTTACGTTAGTAGCTTTGGAGTCGTTTACGTAAGTAACCCCTTCCACTACTTTCACCTCTTCGAGGCGGTGAGGAGCTCCTTTAAATCCTTTGAGACTTTCGCGCAATGAGTTGTTGCGGATATTTACCAAGCGGGCAGCTACACTTGCTGCCATTGTATTTTTAATGTTGTGCTTGCCACGAAGGCTAATTTCTTCAACGTCGATTTCAGTAGTTTGATTCTCTAACATAATGTATATTTTATTATCTTTTAAGAAAGCTCCTTGTGGGAGTTCTTTCTCTATAGAAAAAGGTATGAGTTTAGATTTTATAGTATGGGTGCTGAGCCACTGTGTAATTACCTCGTCGTCGGCATCATAGATAAGGTAATCATTTTCAGTTTGGTTCATCGCGATACGGAATTTAGAGTTGATATAGTTTTCGAACTTATAGTCGTACCTATCCAGATGGTCAGGAGTTATGTTAAGCAACACGGCGATATGGGGGGCGAAATGCTCTATGCCGTCTAACTGAAAACTGCTGATTTCGAGTACATAATACGGTGGATTTTCGGTAGCTACTAATTCGGCGAAGCTATAACCTATGTTTCCACCAAGTCCCACTTGCAATCCCGCTTCTTTGAAAATGTGATGGGTGAGCAAGGTGGTAGTGGTTTTACCATTACTACCTGTGATGCCTACAATGAGGCTATCGGTATATTGGCTTGCAAATTCTATTTCAGAAATCACAGCAATGCCTTTTTCGTGGACTTTTTTGATGATAGGTGCTTTATCGGGGATACCTGGGCTTTTCATAATCACATCGGCTAAGAGAATTTTCTCTTCGGTATGCGTGCCTTCTTCCCACTGAATGCCTTCTTTGTTAAGAGTTTCGCGGTAGTGAGGTTTTAGGGAGCCTTTATCGGAAAGGAATACTTCCCAGCCTTTTTGTTTACCGAGAATGGCAGTTCCTACACCACTTTCACCACCTCCTAATATTACTAAACGTTTCATTGATAAAACCTCGTTTTGTTGAGGTGCTTATTATTTTTGGGCAAAGGTACAAAACAAATAGGAATTAGCAAGGGAGAAAGCGAAAAAAATAAATAATGACAGAAATGAGGAAATGAGGAAATGAGGAAATGAGGA
>NZ_KB291527.1:103655-117541 GCF_000318315.2 Capnocytophaga sp. oral taxon 324 str. F0483
AGGAAATGAGGAAATGAGGAAATGAGGAAATGAGAGAATGGGGTAAATGCTAATAATGCCAATAATACTGATAATTAACTTTGCCAAAGTTTGAGATGAAAAAGCGATGTGTTGGGGAGTGTTAGGAGGATTTGTAAGGAAACGGAGATATTCGGAAGAGAGGAGGGAGGGATTTTGATGAAAAAAGGCTATGAGGAGGGTGGGGTTAGCTTATAGAGAGCTTATAGGAAGGCTTATACGAATCTTGGACGATTGGTATAGAAAGGGTGTATAAATAATTGATTAATAATATAATACAACAATAATAAAAATGGTAAAAACGGGGTTTCGAGGCGAAAGAAAGAGGAAGAGGTGATAGGCTTTAGGCCATAGGCAATAGAGAATAACATCCCCCTTTACACATACCCAGCTGTCGCTGGCTACCTTCAAAGGGGGAATGTGGCGACGGAAAGGGGAATTAGCAAATTAGAAAAATTGGAGATTAGAAAATTTGTTGTAGGAGTTTGGAGGGAATGTGCTAGAAAAAGAGGATTAGAAAATTTGGAAATTAGTTGGAGAGACTCAGAAAGACTTTTCTCTTTATTTACTTACTCGGCTACTACGGGTAACTCTCGAAGAATATAGGTGAGTGATTTTCAACTTTGCCAAAGGTCGTAGCACGACGAGTGAATAGAAATTTTAGCAAAGTATAGGACTCATTGGATAAGCATTGAACTATATAGATTGGATAGACATTAAACGAAGATGAATTTGATATAGAATACATAATATAAATAAGGTGATAAAAGTTTTTGTGTAAAAACTTCCAATTATCTGTGTAAAGGAGGTGAAAAAAGAGGGTGTTTTTTACCAAAATAGCGTCTTGGAAATGTTAAATTTTTGTATACAAAAAGTTAAAATATAGCTAAAAAATAGCGGACTAAAAGGGTGGATTGTTTTTCTTTTTCACAGTTGTATGTAATTAATAATGTTATAGTTGTGTAAGGTTTTTCCGTTGAAAGAGCGGGGTAGGGAAGGGGTAGACGAGTAACTTTTGTTTTAACATTCGCAATAAAAGAGTTTTGCTGTTTCGAGAAAAATATATACTTTTGTGCATTAAAGTATAGTGATACTATTGTTTCAAAATAGCATATATAGCATTATGAGAAAGTTTTTTCTAACAATTGTTTTTATAGTAATGACGGTCTTCGGGCTTTCGGCTCAAACACCGCTGAACTTAAACAACTTTAATGTTTCCACAACACCAGGGCAATGTGCCTCAGATGGAAAGATTAAGGTAACACTTCCTACTACTATGGGGCCTGTAGGTACCAAGTTGCAGGTAAAACTGGATGTACCTGGTGACCCGAGCGGTCGTACGTGGCCTATGGAAATAGGAGTGACGGGTAAAAATGAACACGAGTTTACTACGCTTAAAGCGGGTACGTACACTGTTACAATGGTGAATGTAGCTAATAACCAGAAATCTACTTTACCTAAAGTGGTAACGGTTACTTCTTCGTACGTACCACCAACTTTTAAAAGTTTTAAATCGGTACCGCCGTCTTGTACAGGGAAAGGTAATGACGGTAGCGTGGTTTTCAGTATACAGAAAGGAGCCAAGGGGCCTTTTAAAGTGCGCCTTACCAAAGGGGGTACTGAGCTGTATAATGTTACTCATAATGCTGTTGCGGGGCAAGACTTGGAAATCACTATTCAAGGAACTGATGCTAAACCGATTACTACGGGAGGTGGTTATGAGCTTACCGTAGAAGATACAATGAATGGAACTCCGAATTGTGGGGAAACCAATAAAACTACTTTTTCAGTAGCGGCTTCTTCATTGAATATTGACTGTATGGAGTTTGAACTCGACAATGAGAATTCAGGCATACGCGTAGGAGCTGATTGTAAGTTTAATTTTTCATTTCGTATAAAACGAAAAGATAATGTAGGTATACAACAAAGTTTAGAGAATGAAATTAAAGGGAAACCTGGCACCGCTGTTATAAAACACTATGACTCAGCAGGGAATTATAAAAATACTTATGATATTACCTCTTCTTATCGTACAGGAGCTCGCCCACAAAAATCCAGTGCTTATTCTTTTATTACCAATGATATAGCTGGAGTACATTTTCAAGAAGGAGATATTATCGAACTGATTATTAAGTTAGGGAAAACACCTATAGTTAAGAAGTTCAAACTTGATAAGGACTTAGTAAATGTTGTAAAGAACAAATTAAACCCTACGAACTCAAGAGATCCATTTATATATATGGATAGAGCAGGTTCGACAGCGATAGCAGCAGTGAACCGTTCAGACCTAAACGCTGACCCTACTAATCCTTGTCCTAACGGTTCTCCAGCTAAATATCTGTACGTAGAGGCTAATTGGAAAAAAATAGAATTGCCTAACCCAGATGTTGCTTCTGATAAGATATACTTTGGGTTCTATAACTGGCAGAACTTTACTCCAGCAGACTGGGTGAAAAATCCATCAGCAGCAGGAGCCAAAGGATTTTACTTTGAAATATACAAGTATATAGGTACAGGCGACCCCAGTTGGAATGCTACCTATACACAGTCAGAAATAAGCGACTCTACTAAATGGCAACTTCTTATACCAGGGACTGACTATACTTGGATAAACAATAACGGTAGTTTGTATGCCGATTTAACTTCGCAAGCTAATGGCTACTATAAGGTGAAGTTTAAAACTAAGGGAGCGGGAATTACTCAGTGCTATGAGCCAGAGCGTATTGTAAATATGACTCCTCTGCCTAATAAGATAGATGAGCGTTTTGACGGGATAGAAATTAATAGAGGGATATTTAAAGGTACTGTATCTATACGTAAATGGGTAGCAGGAAATCAATTTAATTATCCTATCACTGTGACTGTTGATTATTTAGACGATGGACACAGTGGTACTACTCGTACTTTTGACTTCCAAACCGCTTTGCCTTTTGAACCACTACACAAAGTAACGTATACTTTCCCTATGGTAAAAGAGGTGAGAAACCCTGATACCGCCAATGAAACGTATCGTTTTGAGTTTGGAGACCTTCCACCAGGTAGATATAATATTACTATTAAAGACCGTTGTGGCAATGAAGCTACCAAAGAACTCAACTTAAATACTCCGATGCAGTATAACAAAGATGAGGTGAAAGTAGAGCAAGGATGTGTGGGAGCGGCAAAGGTTTCGTATGAAATAGGAACAACTCCTGTGGGGACACTACGTTATGCACAATATACTTTATTAAAAAAGACTGCCACAGGCTATGACCAAGTAGTAGGAAGAAGCAATGACCATTCACACACCTTTAATAACTTATCAGCAGGAGAGTATCTGTTACAGTCTACTTATTTCTATTACGCACGTATAAAACAATTGTGGGATGTAGGGAAACCTTCACAAAGAGAACAGTACTTTACTAACCCAGCTGATTGTATTAATTTGTATAGTGCAATCCCTTCTCCTGATACTCATAAACCTTCTGACCCAGTGAATGATGGTACAGGAGCTTTTCACGTCAGTCGTGTGTACTTAACCGTGAGTCCTACTGGAGAGCTCAAACGCGATGTGGTGGGTACTTCGTGTAGTGCGGCATCGGGGACAGGACTTATAGCGGTGAACGTTACCAATCCTGAGTATATCCGTTATCCATTACAATTCAGTATTAAGAATACCGTTACAGGAGTAGAAACTAAATCGCCAGTATTTGGAGCTACTTCTACTGCTACGGGGTACGTATTTAAGAACGTACCAGACGGTACTTATGCTGTGACCACTTCTCACGCTTGTGGTGATTACCCTGATTCGGCTTTGGTAACGGCAAATAACTATACTTCACCAGGAGTTACCTATGTAGCAAGAAGCACGAACCCTTGTAATGGTGATGTGGTAGACCTTACCTTTGGTGGTTCGGCGCAACTCTTCAATATAGAGTGGTTCCGTATAGAAACTGATGCTACTGAAACTTTCTTGGGTAGTGAACAAACTATTAGTGATACGGTAACACGCAATACTCAGTATGTGGTGCGTTATAGCTTAAAAAATCTCGGGTTGTGTGCTACTAACTCGGGCAGTCATACTATCACTGTAAACTTTGCTCCTGACGCCATACCTCCTGTGATTACAGGTTGCCCATCGCAAAATATTGAAGTAACTGCAGTAGCTAACCAGTGTTACGGAATAGCACATTGGGGAGTGGTAACGGCAACCGATAACTGCCGTATAGGTTCTTGGAGTCAGACTCACCAAAGTGGAGAGCGTTTCCCGATAGGAACGACCTCGGTAACCTATGTGTTTAAGGATACCTCAGGTAATGCAGCTACTTGTACCTTTAACGTGGTAGTAAAATCGCGCGCTGTAGATATGGAGGTTACCAATGATTTTGTAGATGGTACAGGGGCTCCTATCAACCGCGATTTATCACTTACTGAGAACTTCAACTATCGCATTACTTATAGAAATAAAGGAACCGCAGGGGTAGTATCGTCGACCTTGGAGGTTACTTTGCCTAATCACCCTAACATTACCATAGGTACTCCTGATGTTACGGGGGCTTCCCTTACTATCTTCAAGCCTACCTTTACTAAATCGGGTAATGTGATTACTTTTACACTGCCTAAGCAAACACTTACAGCAGGGGGTAATGTGCGTACCATACTCATTCCTCTTACTCTAAAAGGAGAGTGTTCAGTAATCGGTAAGCCTTGTATGAATGTGTTGCAAGCTACTTACTCTTTAACTTACTCAGGAGGAACGGCAGCTTGTACTATTCCTGAACAAACTAGCACAGGCTCTAAAACTATTGCAATATCTACGCAAGAGTGTTCACGTACAGAGATTGCTTGTTCTGGCATAAATACACGCCTCACCGCTATTGATGGTTTTACTGCTTATAATTGGTATAAGAACGGTACACAGATACCAAATCCGTTAAACCATAATTATATAGAGGTAAGCGACCCTGCTACTTATAGAGTAGATAAATTGATGAAATGTGGTAATGTAACCTACACTACCAGTGAAGAAATAAAATTCATATCCAGCAATAACCTACCAGACCCTATCAGACCTCAAGCTAACGGAGGCGATGTGTGTGCGGGTAACAACTTATGGGTAAGTCACTTTATCTTGTGTAATCAGCCTTCACGTAATATAGTGGTGAACTTCCGCGATAGCAATATAATGTGGCAAAAGCTAAGAGCAGGCTCTTCGCCATCAAGCTTGAACTGTCCGAACTTAGATGATAGCGCTTGGGAAGATGTACATAACAACAATACTTTTGTTGCCAACGCACAAGGTCATTTCCGCTTGCGTGTGTCAGACAAGGATAACAACTGTGAGAAATACTTCTATTTTGATGTATTTACCAATTCACTTTCAGGTGAAATAATAGACTTTGCCAATGTAACCAGCTATCAGCAAGGTTTCATTACTATACGTATGGCTACGGCAGGTCTTGCTTATAAATATGTGTTGAAAAACTCAGCAGGCAATGTAGTGAACCAAAACGGACAAGCTTTTGTGATTACTACTAATTCAGAATATCGAGTGCCTATAACCATAGCCCCTGATACTTATACTGTTGAGGTTACTTCAACTGCTTTGCCAAGCACTTGTAAGGCAACCTTTATACAAAAAATAGAAAAACAAACTACTCTTACAGCCAAAGTAACTCCTAAGGCTTGGAAGAACTGTAACTCACTTACTACTCGCTTTGAAGCCGATGGAGGTAAGAATCCTTATCAGTTTGCTATTTGGAGTATTGACGGCGTAGTACAAAACGGCTATACTGACTACTCCGATGTACCTGCTTCAGCTTTCATAGCTACTATACCTGCGGGTAGTAGCTTTGTAGAGCGTGATATACATATAGACCAACCTGGTAGATATGTGTTCATAGCCAAAGATGCTAACTCAGCTTATGCTCTTACTGCTCCTGTGGATATTTATCCAGAAGGACTCTTAGGCTATACAATCAAAACTCGCGATATCTTGTGTGGCTTTGCTAATAACTCAGGACAGGTGTCTATTACTTATAACACACAGCAAAACGTGAAGTCTACCCTTTACAAGTTAGACGACACAGGAGCACGAGTACAAACTATAGGTACCAACTCTACAGGTTTCTTTAATAACTTGGAAGCTGGTAAGTATGAAGTAGAAATACAAATACAGTTATCTACTACTAATATATGTACTTATAGGAACCGCAATATTGTAATTAAAGATATAGAAAGCACTTTGCGTGCTTATGCAGGAGTGGCTGAGGATATCTCTTGTGATACTTCAAGTCCTACCAAAGAGTATATAGTACATATTAACAATGTGTCAGGAGGTACTGGTACAGGTTATGAGTTTAGTACTAATAATGTATCGTTTACTACCGTGCCTATTTTGCGTGTAGGCTCTACAGCAAGTGTGGTATATGTACGCGATAGTAATAAATGTACTCTTGAAATACCTATTACCATAAAACCAATAGTACCTGCTACCGTAAGTGCTTCTACTGTTACTTATGACTGTGAGGGTAAAGGTACCTTTACGGTAACTACTAACCCAGCAGGTAACTACGAATACGACATTGTAAAAGACGATGGTACCCTCAGCGAAACACGTACTTCTAATGTCTTTACATTAGACCCAGGTATTTATAGTGTTTATGCGCGGTATACACCGAAGACAGCTACGGGCACAACTCCTAATGTGTTGTTTAAAGAAGACTTTGGTAAAGGTAAGAATACTTGCGACTCTGAGTCAGTATTTATTACTTGTAATGCCAACGGTACTACTTTGGGTGATAACCAGTATATGATTACACGCCAAGTGCCTACTACAGGAACTTACTGGGTATCTACACCACCGTCAGACGCTTCGGGAGTAACCGATGGTCGCTATTTAGCAATCAACGGAAGTAGCCCTGATAATGACAATGGTATTGTTTACAAGCGCACGATTAGAGACGTAGTAGCCGGTCAAGAAATGAGTGTATCAGTGAACTTGTTCAACTTATTACCTGTTACTTATATAGGTGGTACTAACCCTAACTTGGTAGTACGCTTGTACAATCCTGGTAACCCAGCACAATACGTTGAAAGGTCATTAGGTGAACTTCCTCGTACAGGAGCTTGGCTTAATAAGAAAGTAACCTTTGCAACTACTGATATAACTGCTAATGCTTATATATTTGAGATTAGAAATATAGCAGCTGCTTCTACTGTGGGTAGTGATTTAGCAGTGGATGATATTGTGATTACACAACCTACTAAGATATGCCAAGTACGTGCTGAAGGTCTTTCAGTGAAGATTGACAAGAACAAAGGCTTTAAAGCACGTGGTACTACCTACGATGAAAAATGTGGCAAGAATGATGGTTCTATCTTCTTAACAGTTGATAATCCACCTTCTACATTTGTAATAGAATATCAAATAGCGGGTACTACTACTTGGACGAGTGTTACCCTTACACAGATTAATCCTACTCAAGGGGTCGCTACCCTTACAGGAATCCCAGCAGTAAATAATGGTACGTTATTGGTGCGTAAAGCTAATGAACACAGTTGCCAAACAGCCTTTAACTATACTATTAATAAACCTGTACCTTTAACAGTTACAGCAACGGTTACAGCTCCGTTGTCTTGCTTCAATAACTTTGCTACAGTACGCTTTACTGCCGAAGGAGGTGCAAGACCTTATAAAACATTCCGCTTTACTCCTATAACAGGTGCTACACCATCACAATCGAAACCGGCTGTAAATAACGAAGCTGACTTTAACTTACAGGTAGGTACTTATGTAATTGAAGTAGAGGATAACAATGGTTGTACAATGACGGCTACTCTTAATGTTCCAGCGCCTAAGCCATTGCAAATAGAAGTAGTAGACTTAGAACCTTGCTTTAAAGGTGGTGCTACAGGTCGTTTGCAAGTGAAGGTAATAAATGGCAATGGTAGCTATCAGTTTAGTAAAGACGGAGGCGCAACTTTTGAGTCCAGCGCTACAAACTTTATCATTTACGAAAACCTATCGGCTGGTGTTTATAACTTTGAAGTAAAAGATGGTGCCGACTGTCGTACAAGCACTTCTTATACTATAGATAACCCATTGCGTATGCAAGTGATCTCTAAAGCAGCTTTAACTTGTGTACCTAATAGCGAAGCTGAGTATGATATTACTTACTCTGGTGGTAAAGCTGGAGGTGCTCGTCAGTTCTTGTGGAGCAATTCACCTACTGCCAACTTTACAGTAGCAGCCCCTACAGGTATTGCTATTAGCCAGTCTGGTAATACTTATACTTTCAAAACTAAGATACCAGGTGATTACTACTTTAAGATACGTTACCAAATGACCAATGGTGACTACTGCGAAGTGATTTCACCTAAACAAGAAATCAAGAAAGATGCTCCTGCTTTTGTAGTTACGCCTACTGTTGAAGGTATTAACTGCGCAGGCGTTAATTCAGGTAAGATACTCTTCAATAATGCTAACATTTCAGGAGGAGTAGCTCCTTATACTATAGAGTTTAATAATGGTCTTACCACCGTTACACGTCCAGTAGGAGATATTACAGGATTAGCAAAAGGAATCTATACTCTTACAATTGTAGATGCTTCAAACTGTAAATCCGACCCATTAGGTCTTACTGTTACCGAAGTACCTGCAATGGTAGTCTCCGTTACCCATACTGACCTTGAGTGCTCTACTACGGGTACTCAGAAAGCTCAGGCAAGCGCTTGGGTGAATAAAGGAGGTACTGCACCATTCACTGTTACTTTAAATAAGAACGGCGTGGTGAATGCTACTCGTACTAATGTAGCTACTGGTTCAAGAGAAACCTTTATGAACTTAGACATTGGTAACTACCAAATAGTGGTAGAAGATGCTAAGTCTTGTAAGTATACTTATGACTTTGTCGTAAAATCCGACGCTAATGGCTTAGACGCACGAGGTACAGCCACCATAGGTTGTGCTGCCAACTCCGGTGAAATAGCTATCTCAGTATACGATAAGTCAGGAGGAACTATTGGTGCTAACCAATACATCGCCGTATATCGTGAAGGTATTACTCCTCCTTATGGAGCCACTACCAGTGTACAAGAAACAACTAATAACCCTCTTGGTGGTACCGATACTTGGTTCCACGGTGGTGCTGTGGTACCTACTCTCTTGTCCGATGGTAGTGTTAAAAACGCCTCTACTTACACCTTTACAGGTGTTACACCAGGGGTAACCTATACCTTTATCGTGTACGATGCAAGTAGCAAGTGTACCTTTATCAAGGAAGCTAATATACCTGTACCTACGCAATCGCACTTAGAAGCTACTATCACAGGTGTTGCTTCTACTACTTGTGCCGATGCCAATGATGGTAAGGTGTTCGTTCGCTTGAAGAACTGGACAAATCCAAATGTTACCTATCAAGTATTCCGTTATACACCTACTTATCCTTCATTAGGAACTGCTGTAGCGAGTGGTCCTGTTACGCCACCATTAACAGCAACTCCAGCAGTGGGTCAAGATATAGTAATACCAAATGTTCCAGCAGGTAGATATTTTGTCCTCTTTACTGAGGGTGGTACTAACTGTACACAAGGTACTACCAACTTTACCATAGGTAAGTCAGCATCTTTATTGACAATGACTGCTACGGTTACCCGTAAGGCAAACTGTCAAGCACCGCAACCACAAGGTCTCGGTAAGATAGTAGTAGATGCCACAGGTGGTACAGCCCCTTATCAGTATTACTATCACAATACAACTATATCAGCAGCACCTACCGGTACTGCCTTAGATAATGCCCTCATTACTTCTACTGATAACGAATCAAAAGACGTAGAAGCAGGTGTTTGGAAAGTATTTGTCAGAGATACTTCTGGCTGTTTGAGAGAAAACACAGTTACCGTAACCGTCGATTCTCAACCTTCTGTTGCCTCAATTACTGTCGATGACGCTTGTAGCGATAATACCGATTATCCTATTAGAGTGAAATTTAACAGCATAGGTATTGGTCAACATCAATACAAGATAGACGGTATTGTGAATTGGCAAAACATAACAGTAGCTACTGAAACTGTTTTACCAATACGCTTGGCACCAAATCCAAATCCGTACACCATCTCATTTAAAGATGCTAATGGTTGCGAAACTAGTACTACATTTAGAGTACACGAGATGATTAAGTTTGATGCAAGTCACTTACCATTGTTACCTTGTGGTGCTACTAATACAGTAACTATCAATGTAACTAATATCACAGGTGGTTCAGGTACTTATAAGTTTAGTCTCTACCGTGTGATTAACAAAGGTACTGCCAACGAACGTGCTGTACCAGTGGTTACAGGGGCTAATGTTACAGGTAATGCACACAGTGTAATAACCAATGGTGGTATAGGTAGTTACCTCATCAATATCTATGATGCAGCTACTTGGGGTACTCCTGCCGAATGTGCTAAGTCGTTAGACTTCGTAGTAAGACCTCCTGAAATACCTAGACTCGAAGTCCTTTCGGTTACTACACCTACTTGTTATGCCGAAACTGCTACCGTACGTATAAAAGCAAACCCTGTTGATGGTATTCCATATACCTTCACAATCACCGATAATGCAGGGGTAGCAGTACCAGGTGTTACTCAGGTTCTAAATGGTAATTATGTAACCTTTAATAACGTACCATCAGGTGCAGCCATCTTAGGTGGTGCTACCTACCGTATTACAGCTGTAAGTGCACAAGTTTGTTCATCAACCATTGAAGTAACGGTTACCTCTCCTGATGTAATCTCAACTACCAATGCCCTTAGCAAAAAAGAGTACACTTGCGATGCTGATACAGGTGAAGTTACTAATCCACAATTGCATTTCGATTTGAATAATGTAACAGGTGGTACTGAGTCTTATACACGTATTGAATACCGAGAGCTTGCCTCAGGCACCTTGCTCTATCAACAGCAAGTAACTCCGGGAGTAACCTCTTATAGCTACACCTTACCAAGCTATTTAACTACCGCTAATAGTTATTATGCACAGGTGTACGATACCAATGGTTGTAGTGCAACTACTACCGCAGTGACTATTTCACCTACACTTATGATGAGCAGTCTTACCGCTACTCAGTTACAAGCGAAAACTTGTAATGTAGATGAAAACATCTCTGTAACCCTCAGCACTACCACCGTATACAGTGGCGAACCTATCGAGTACTCAGTGAGCAAAGTAGGTTGGGGTACTATTACCGTAATACCTCCAGTAACGCTTAACTCACTCACTTATACATTCACCCTTACTGAACCTTACGCTTATGTGATAAGAGCTAAGAATATGATTACGGGTTGTGAGGTAAGTACCAACTATACCGTGCTCGATCCTAACACCTTATTGTTAGAAGCTAAGAACCCACAAAGGGTAACTTGCTACGGTGGTACAGGTTCTATTACCTTAGAACTTACCGATACCCGTCTCTCTGACGGCGACCAAGTGGCTAACGGATTTAGCTATACAATTTATCCATTGCCAGTAGGTACTCCTATTACAGGTAACTCTACAGGTGCTACCATAGTACACGCAGGCTTGCCAGCAAGCAAGTACAGGGTAGAAGCTATCTCGGCTATTTCAGGCTGTAAAGCCGAAACTACCTTCGAAATAGTACAAGCCGAAGCTCCTATAACTGTTTTTGCAAGAGAAACATTTAGTGTAACTTGTGATAATAATCGTGGTGAGATACTCGTAACCGTGTCAGGTGGTTGGGCTCCTTATACGGTCAATATACAAGGCGGTGCTATTACAGGTCAGAAAACCATAGCTCTCAATGGCGATAGTGTATTATTCTCAGGATTGGTCGGTACTCCTGGTGGTGTAGTAACTTACACTATTACTGTTACCGATGCGTGGGGCTGTTCAGTAGCTTCAGGTACTACTCAGGTAGGCTTAAAAGCACCTGACCCAATTACCGCTACTGTTTCCGTAACTCGTCACGTTACTTGTCAGGGAGATACTGATGGAGAGATTACTATTGATCCATTGAGCATAAGAGGAGGATCAGGACGTTATCATTATACAATTATAGATTCTCACTATAACTTTAGGACGCAATCAGATACTACATTTAGGAACTTGCCTCCTGATACTTATACAGTCGAAATAATGGATACTTGGGGCTGTTTGTTCAAAAAGGAACAACTAATAGTAAAAGAACCTAAGCCTATCGTAGTGAATGTAACCGATTCTAACTTGCTTGTATGCCACAAAGGTAACGATGCTTGGATAGAGTTCACCGTTGATGGCGGTCGTCCTAACTACGACATCGCTATAATGAAAGAAGGCTCTAACGTTCCTGCACATACCGATTATGCTACCTCGTCAGCAACCGTAATCCGCGCTTCTAACTTAACCGAAGGCAATTACGAGATTGTGGTAACCGATAGCGTAAGCAGTACAACCAACAGCTGTGTGATGTCGCCTACTTATAAGTTTAGCGTTTACTCAGCTCCTGACCTCGACCCAACTACCGAGCAAGGCTTCAGTTGTGATAATAACGAGTTCACAACCTGGATAGAAGTACGCTTCAAAGACGAAGTAGATTTCAATAAGATAACCTACAAACTCAATGGAGCTACTACACCACAAACCTTCTCGCGTAACAACGGTGTGAATGTCGGCTATATCGACCAGAACAGGTTTAATATGAGTATAGCAACACAAACCTTAGAGATTATCTATACCGATGTCCATTCAGTTACCGGAGCTGTTAAGCAATGTACTCAAATGGCTACCAAATCAGTAACTGTGATAGAGTATCGCCAGTTGAACAATATCGTGAAATCACCTACTACCGTTATCAATACACTACAAGTAGAAGGTGTAAACGGTGTGAAACCTTATCGTTATGAGTTCAATGGCGAAGATTACGATACCAATAACGTCTACGAATTGAGAATGAACGACCGTGAGTACACCGATCCAGTAAGCGGTAAGAAACTCAAAATAGTAGATGTAGTAGTACACGATGCAGCAGGCTGTACGTTCTCCAAAACGTTCTATGAAGAATACTTCGATGTATTCATACCGAACTTCTTTACTCCTGACGGCGATGGCAATTACGATACGTGGGCACCACGCAGGGTAGATAAGTATCCGTTCATCCGTACTACTATTTACGACCGCTACGGTCGTCGCCTCAAAACCCTTAGAGCAGGCGAAGAATGGGACGGTAAGTACGACGGTAGAGATATGCCAACAGGCGACTATTGGTACCTCGTAGAACTTAGCAACGAACACGATACTCGTACCTTCAACGGTAACTTTACACTATATCGTTAAGATTTGTTTGCTTCATAGGTTATACATTAATTAATATTTATTTCAAAAGGGCTATCCGCTAAGGGTAGCCCTTTTTCATTTCTTAAAAATTTTATTGCTATCCCAACTGTAATGGTCATTGTATTTTCCTTCACTTTATTTATTACCTTTTGCCTTTTGCCTTTTATTTTTATCTTATACAATCCCCATTTGCTAATTTCCTCATTCTTTCATTTTTTCACTTCTGGTATTATTGGCTTATTTTGGTATTATCAGTTTTATCCCCTATCTTATGCATCATAATTAACGTCAGTTACAATTTATTCATTACTGTTCCGTGAAATTCCTCAGCTTTAGCTGAGTAATCCGTGAAATTTGCGCGAGACTTCCAGGCTTGCTACCTATTTGTTTGATTATTTTAAGATTTGTAAAATTTCTGTAGCGTAAGCTACACTTTTCTCTTACACCAATCTCACATTAACTTAAAACACTATAAACTCAATTAATGTTCGATTATAATTTAATTAATCGTTATTGTAGAGCCACTATAAAACCACTATAAAACCACTGTAGAGCCACTGTAGAGCCACTGTAGAGC
>NZ_KB291527.1:117561-133616 GCF_000318315.2 Capnocytophaga sp. oral taxon 324 str. F0483
AGAGCCACTGTAGAGCCACTGTAGAGCCACTGTAAAACCACTGTAAAACCACTGTAGCTCCGTACACATCACATTTGTCAATTGTCAATTGTCAATTGAAAGACTTTCTGGGTAGCTTCCTACCTATTTGTTTGATTTTCTTTAAAGAAAACCTTGTACGTTTAACCTATACTTCTCTTATTAAACAATAATTTTACTCTAATAAAGTTCTTATAATATTATTTGATTGTCAGATGTTTAAATATAAAATGTTACAAATAACACAAAATAATAGATAATATTATCTCTAAAAGTTTGTTTTGTATTGTAAAAATACCTATTTTTGTAGCGAAATTTAATTAAATGTATTTAGCAATGAAAACTAGACTAATGATGTTAGCTTTAGCAGTGTTGACTTCAGCAACCCTGTTCAGCTGCAAAAAAGACGATAAAGAGGGAGACTCTAATATCATATTAGAGAAAACGGCTGTCACCCTTAACTTAGGAGGGCAAACAACCGTGAAAGTAACTGCCCCCGACGGTATTCTAAAGCCCGAATCTGAAGATGTAGACGTGGCTATCGCCAATATGGGAAGAGATATTAATGTTATTATCTCTAGCAAAAAAGTAGGCGGTAAAGTAGGCGAAACCCGTGTGAAAATAGAAAGTAAAACGGGTGGAGTTGCCTATATCAATGTAACTGTAAAAGACAAAGAAACTAATGATAGAGGTTTAGTCGTTTTGGGTAAAACAATATTTGTTGATAGAGACCAAGAAGTAGAAGTTACCAATTTGCTCAAGAAATATAACGGTACTGTAGATAAAGTAAATATCAAATCTACTTCATCTGCTTTGGCACAAGTACGCAAAGATGGAAATAGATTTTTTGTAAAAGGAATAGGCGAAGGGCAAACTGGTGAAGTATATTTCGAAGATACCGCGGGTGAGAAAGACGATAAAGGATTCCCTAAAGGAAGTTTTATCGTACACGTACGAGCTCCTTTTACTGCTGCAATTCAAAATGTAGAAATAGGGATAGGAGGAAAACCTAGACGTATTGATTTAAATAATATTTATAATAATTCATTTACTATTGGCACTTACGATAGTAGTATTGCTACTATTGAATATGCGAAAGAATTAGTTGGTGCAGATATAGAGAAAGAGAATGGTAAATATACGGGTGTTAAAATATTTGGGAAAAAAGAAGGAACTTTAACAGTAGAGCTTACTAATAGTGATGGTGATAATGGTAAGGGAAATAAACTTATACTTACTATTGCTGTTAGAAAATCAGATGACTCAAATTATATTGTTAAAGATGGTGTACTTTTAGGAATAAAGACAGGTGTAAAATTGAAAGGAAATATTACTCTTCCACCTAATATTACTAAAGTAGCACGTAGGGCTTTTGCAGGACAAAATGAGCTTACAGGAATAGATTTTAATAATGTTACAGAGATAGAAGGTAAGTTGTTTAATGAAAATGAGACAGATCTTTATTCTTTTAATGTTAATGTTTCATATATCAAATTTCCTAAAATTAAAAAGATTGGAGATTCTTCTTTTAGAATGGCCAGAAGTTTAACGAAGGTAGAATTTCCTGCTACTTTAACCCACTTAGGACAAAATGCATTCAGTAATTGTACTGCATTACAACACGTAGCTTTTAGAGGAACAGTTCCTCCAAAAGGATTAGGAGCTTTACCAGAGGGTAAAGATGTTCCAGCTCCTGAAATAGATAACATAAGAGATGTTTTTTCAAACGGAAACGGTAAGATACAGTTGTATATTCCATTATCAAGTAAAGCTGATTATGATAGAGTTATCTCACAGTCTGATTTCCGCGCAGGAGGTATATACAACCCTAAAGATATTTCAGAATTTAAATAATAGACAAGATAGTTGGAGAAGATATACTTTTAGTAGTCTTATTCATAAGAATTAAATATTTAATAATAGGGAAAACCGTTATAAGTATTGCAACTTATAACGGTTTTTTATGTATAATCTTTCAAGCACTCCAATTCTGAAATCAATTGTCCGTCGTGCTACTACTTTCTGAGGCATAGTTTCGCTCTTTAGTTTAAAGTGCCTGCCGTGCTACGGACGGCTCAAATAAAAAGAGGCTTCTAACCCCTTAGAAGCCTCTTGAATTTAATAATAAAAAAGAAAACTTAAAAATAAAAATTATGAAAAAAACTTTTTGTTTACAATTACATTCTTGTTTTTATACACAACTTGTAGTTCGTTTATTTCTTTGTTGTTGGTTATGAAAAAGTCTCTTATCTTTTTTGATGGCACAAAGATACGTTAAAAAATGTAACTGCCAAAAAATATTCAAAAAAATATGCAAAAAAATATAACTATTGTCGCTGAAATTCTTATTTTACTGTTAATAATTACACACTAAATCTTTAAAAACACTGCGTTTTATCTGTTAAAAAACCGTTTTTAACAGATAAAACGCAAAGAAAATGTTAAAATCCCGAGAATAATGCAAAGAATGTTAAAGTTTTATTTTTGCCCTTTTAAGACAATATTATCTTCTTTAAAATGTCCAAAATCCTTATAAAAAAGCTATTGTGTTACCCTTTCCTTTATTCATTTTAGAACGATAAAAGGATTTAAGTATCTTCTTAATGTTAAAACAAAGGTCTTAAATATTTGTTAATGTAAAAGGAATGTTAAAAGCAAAAACTACCTTATTTCTAAGATATAGTATTTGTATAATAAATAAAAAAGATATAATACACTTTTATTATCCGGATACTTTTCGTACCTTTGCCCTCTCAAATTAAATCATTATGAGTATAACAACAAACAAAACCATTGGCGAAATCGTAGCCGACGATTTTCGCACTGCCGCTATATTTAAAAAACACGGTATTGATTTTTGCTGCAAAGGCGGTCGTACTATCGACGAAGCCTGTGAGAAAAAAGGAGTAGAGAAAAACGCGCTTATTAGCGAGTTGGAAGCGCTCCCCAAAGGCAATAGCAACGAGGTCGATGTACGCGATTGGCCTCTCGACTTGCTTGCTAACTATATTGTGCGCATTCATCACCAATACGTGCGCGACAAAACCCCTATGCTTTTGCAGTTTCTCGATAAGCTATGTCGTGTGCACGGCGAGCGTCACCCTGAACTCTTTGAAATCAATCGTATTTTTAATGAGAGTGCTCGTGATCTCGAGTCGCATTTTAAAAAAGAAGAAGGAGTGCTTTTCCCTTTTATCGAAAGCCTCGTAAAAGCACAACAATCAGGGCAACCTCTTGGCGATATACCTTTCGGTACGGTAGAGAACCCTATCGCAATGATGATGCACGAACACAGTACAGAAGGTGAGCGTTTCGAGGAAATAGTAAAGCTTACCAATAACTATACGCCTCCTGCCGACGCTTGTAATACTTACAAGGTAACGTATCAAATGTTGCAAGAGTTTGAAACCGATTTAAATCGTCATATTCACCTCGAAAACAATATCCTTTTCCCTAAAGCTATTGCTTTGGAAAAACAACTTCGTCAAGCGTAGTTTATTATTAGGATTATCAATAAAAAAGAGTTCGGTAAGAATACCGAACTCTTTTTTATTTCAGTTTTAAGTATTTTCCTGTGTAGCTTTGTTTGTTTTTAGCGATTTCTTCGGGCGTACCTGTTGCTATGAGATTACCTCCCTTAGCACCGCCTTCTAAGCCTAAATCTATCACGTAGTCAGCCGATTTTATCATCTCTACATTGTGCTCTATAATAATTACCGAATGCCCTTTTTCTATGAGAGCTTGCAGTGAGTCTAAGAGCTTTCGAATGTCGTGAAAGTGCAACCCCGTAGTAGGCTCATCGAAGATGAAAAGCACCTTTTCTTTACTGTCCGATTTCGATAGAAACGAGGCTAATTTTATCCGTTGGGCTTCCCCACCCGATAGGGTAGAGGAGGACTGCCCCAGTGTTACATACCCCAAACCTACATCTTGCAAAGGTTTGAGTTTTTCAGCTATTTTGGTTTGTTTGTGCTTTTGAAAGAAGGCTACTGCATCATCGATAGTAGTGTTCAGCAGGTCATCTATGTTTTTGCCTTCGTACATCACTTCAAGCACTTCTTTTTTGAAGCGTTTGCCTCCACAAGCCTCACAAGTGAGGTGCACATCAGCCATAAATTGCATTTCTATGGTTACTTCACCCTCTCCTTTACATACTTCACAACGCCCACCATCAACGTTGAACGAGAAGTGTTTAGATTGGAAATTCCGCATCTTTGCCAATTTCTGATTTGCAAAGAGGGCGCGAATATCGTCGTAAGCCTTAATATAGGTAATAGGATTTGAACGGGTAGATTTGCCAATAGGGTTTTGGTCTACAAACTCCACACTTTGCAAGTGCTTGTATTTGCCCTCTATTTTAGTAAACTGACCGATTTTCTCTCCGCCTAAATCCAATTCTTTTTGAATAGCAGGATAGAGTAGCTTTTTCATCAAAGTCGATTTTCCACTACCCGATACCCCTGTAACTACCGTGAGCATATCCAAAGGGAAGGTGACATCTATATTTTTAAGGTTGTTCTCGCGACAGCCTACCAAAGTGATGTAGTGAGGCGAAGTGCGTCGCTTTTTGGGTACTTCAATTGTTAAGCGCCCACTGAGGTATTTCCCCGTAAGGGTGTTGGCTTTTAGAAGTTCGTTGTAAGTGCCTGTCGCTACTACTTCGCCACCGTGCGTACCCGCTTCAGGACCTATATCGATGATGTAGTCGGCAGCTTTCATAATATCCTCATCGTGCTCCACCACAATCACCGTATTGCCTAAGTCGCGCAAGGATTTTAGTACGCTTATCAGTCGTTCGGTATCGCGCGGGTGCAAACCGATACTGGGCTCATCGAGTATGTACATAGAGCCTACCAAACTACTGCCCAACGAGGTCGCTAAGTTAATGCGCTGGCTTTCCCCCCCTGAGAGCGTGTTCGATTTTCGGTTGAGCGTTAAGTAACCTAAGCCCACATCGGTGAGGAATTGCAAGCGGTTGTTAATTTCTAAAAGCAATCGTTTGGCTACCTCTTGCTCATAGTCGGTGAGTTTGAGTTCTTTGAAAAAGACTTGTAGTTCTTCAATAGGCAATTCTACCAAGTCCGAAATACTTTTGCCTGCTATTTTCACGTAGTTAGCCTCTTTGCGCAAACGCTTGCCGTGGCATTCGTGACAACGCGTTTTTCCGCGATAGCGTGCCAAGAGCACTCGGTTTTGTATTTTGTAACTTTTCTCTTCTAACTCTTTGAAAAAATCGGTGAGTCCTGTGAAATACTTGTTGCCGTCCCAAACCAATTGTTTCTGCTCATCGGTGAGCTCAAACCAAGGCTTGTGTATCGGGAAATCGAACTTATAGGCGTTATTCACCAATTGGTCACGAAACCAACTCATCGTCTCGCCACGCCAAGGATAGATAGCATTCTCGTAGACCGAAAGACCTGTGTTAGGTACGATAAGGTCTTCATCAAGTCCGATAGTATCACCATAACCATCGCATTTTGGGCAAGCCCCATAAGGGTTGTTAAAGCTGAATAAGTGTACGTTAGGCTCTAAAAAAGTGATACCGTCCAACTCAAACCGATTGCTGAAATGCGTTTGTACCACTCCGTCCATTTCTTGAATGTAGCATTCACCCTTCCCTTCAAAGAAAGCGGTGTCTACGGCATCGGCAAGGCGGTGCTGAAAGTCTTCGTCGTGACGCACAACCACCCTATCTACTACCAATTGGAAATTGTCGAGATTCTTAGGCAAATTGTCTTCCTCAAGACGAATGATTTCTTCTTTGTGCAGAATGCGTGCATAGCCCTGTTGTAATAGGAGTTTGAGCACTTGCTCTACGGTACGGTCTTTGGGGATACTCACAGGGGCTAAAAGCAACAGTTTTGTGCCTTCGGGATAGCGCATCACTGCATCTACCACATCGGTAACCGTATGTTTTTTCACCTCTTGACCTGAAATAGGAGAATATGTTTTTCCGATACGAGCGAAGAGCAGTTTCAAGTAGTCGTACACCTCGGTAGAAGTGCCCACAGTAGAACGTGGGTTCGAGGTGTTTACTTTCTGCTGAATAGCAATGGCAGGGGCAATCCCTATGATATTGTCTACTTTGGGTTTGTCTAACTTACCCAAAAACTGACGCGCGTACGACGATAGGCTCTCCACATAACGGCGCTGTCCTTCGGCGTAAAGCGTGTCAAATGCCAATGATGATTTGCCCGAGCCCGAAAGTCCTGTAATCACCACTAACTTATTACGAGGAATTCCTACAGTTATATTTTTAAGGTTGTGCAATTTCGCACCCTTTATAAGTATCTCTTTGGTTTTCATTTTTATCTATTAGGGAGGGCAAAGGTACGAAATAATTAACAAATAGGCTAATTGGTAAAAATCTTATTATAGCAACCGCAATTTCGTGCGGTTAACCTAAGTTGTTAGTTATTTTGCGCTCGACAAGTCTAACTCGTAAAACGAGTGATATTAGCAGATAGGAGCACTAAAAACTCAATCAGTATTCACTTAGTATTCAGTTAATCTTTGGTTAGTCTTCATTGTAGAGCCACTGTAGAGCCACTGTAGAGCCACTCTTCGTCCATCTATCCTATAAGCTTTGTATAGTCCTCTCCCAAATTAACCATTAATCATTAACCATTAATCATTAGCTAATTTCCAAATTATCCGCTTGCCTATTGTGCTACAACCTCGCATCTTTGGCATATAAATTGCATATAATAAACTAAAAACAAACATATGAAACAGTACATTTTATTATTCTCATTGGTCTCTACAATGGCAATAGCACAAACCCAAACGCCTTCAGTGCAAGTGGTCGGTGAAGGCATTGTATATGTTACCCCCGATATCGTAAACATCTCTATCAGTATAGAAAGAGAAGGACTTGACCTTAAAAATTTGCGACAAAAAAACAGTGAAGAAGTAGCCAAAGTCTTGGAGACTTTAAGTAAAGAACTGCCAAAGGAAAACTTCCAAACCAGCTATGTTTCACTTTATAAAGACGATTATAACAAGATTAATAAATATCGCGTTTTACAAAATATTACTATCAAATTAGAAGATATTAGCAAATACGATAGTTTAATGAACGCTATTTTCGATGCAGGCGTAAACCGTATCAACAGTGTAAGTTTCGATGTGAAGAATAAAGAAAAGCATTTGCAAGACGCTCGTGTAGCTGCCATTGAAGATGCTCGTAAAAAAGCACTACTCTATGCGGTAAGTTTAGACCAAAATATAGGCAAAGCCATTGCTGTTAAAGAACTTTCATCAAACTTTAACGATGTACAACCTACTTTCAGATCCAGTAAAATGAGTTTAGGTAGTAGCGGAGCAGAAGCCAATGACACCTTAGCAATAGGCAAAATAGCAGTAGAAGCACAAATAAATGTAGCTTTTGAATTACTCAATAAATAGATATTTTTACTATGAGTACACAAGAAATCATCGCTTATATATTAGTTGTTATAGCAGTAGGCTATCTCGTAAAAACACTTTTTTTTAGAAAGAAAAAGAAAAGTTGTGGAGGAGGAACTGATTGTAAGTGTGGATAAAAATAACGAGATTTTTCTCGGCATTGTAATATATTTTTAAATTGCGCAGCCCCCTTTTTGGGGGCTTTTTTTATCTTTTATTCTTTTGTTTTTATCTTTTTTCTATTTGTTATAGGCTATTTTTCTTTTTATTACTTTCTTAGAGCTTCTTTTTAGCCTTTGATTATGAATGTCTTAAAACTCATTAGACAATTTTAAACCTTTTATAGACGATTTTAAACCTCTATTTTTTCGATTATTTTGTACTTTTGAGCCATCAAAACCATACGAAAACAAACGAACAAACAACCATTGTATGAAAAGAAATCTATTTTTATCAGTTCTGTTGTTCTTATTAGTGAGTTGGAGCTATGCGCAACAACGCACTATCCGTGGAACTGTCAGCGATGCTACTACCAAAGAGCCCCTAATGAGTGCTTCGGTAGTAATTAAAGGAACTAGTAAGGGTGTCAGTACCGATATGAGCGGTAAGTATACCATAGAGGTATCGGTAGGGCAAACCTTAGAAGTCTCATTTATGGGTTATGTAACTCAAAATGTAAAAGTAACCGCCAATACACCTTCACCTTTGAATATTGCTCTTGCCGAAGAGCAAAGAAAGTTAGACGAAGTAGTGGTCGTAGGTTATGGCGTTACCAAAGTACGTGATTTAGCAGGTGCTATTACCTCCATCAAGACCAATGATGTAAAAGCAGGGGTGGTAGCCGATATGTCACAGATGTTAAAGGGTCGTGCCTCAGGAGTACAAGTGCGCCAAAACTCACTCGAGCCTGGTGGTAATGTATCTATCCGTGTGCGTGGTGCTTCTTCAGTAAGTGCCGATAACGAACCTCTTTATGTAATCGATGGATTCCAAACAGATAATATGTCGCAAATCAGTATAGACGACATCGAATCAATCGAAATCTTAAAAGATGCCTCTACTACTGCTATTTACGGAGCTCGTGGTGCTAATGGGGTTATCCTTATTACTACTAAAAAAGGTAAAGAAGGTAGCTTTAATGTAGAGTACTCTAACCAAACATCTTATAAGAATATGTATAATCCTTGGGATTTGCTTGATGCTGGAGAAACCATAGCACTTACCCGTCGCTTATATGAACAAACCCAAGACGCCGCTTATGGCAAATGGACAGCTCAACAAGCTACCTATCGCGGTAAAGGTACCGATTGGCTCAAAGAAACCACTCACGATGCCTTTACTGTATTGCATCAACTTTCTGTATCAGGAGGTACTGACCGTTTATCTGCTTTTATGTCAGGTAACTACCTTACCGAACCTGGTATTCTGCTCAATACCGATTATAATCGTTATGGAGGACGTATCAATTTGCAGTACAAGATAAGTCCGAAAGTAAGAGCGGGTGCTAATATGAGTTTTTCCAAATCTAAAAAGAAATTCTTAGATATGGGTACAGTCTCTTCTGATAAAAATATTATGTATCGTATCTTTAATTTGGAACCTTGGAAAAATAAAGAAGGTTTCGATGTGTTTGGAACTAAAGACCGTCGTCCTGCTGTGTTCGAAGAAATGAGCGGAGCACAACTCTATCGCCATTTTAATACAATGTATGCAACCGCTTATGCCGATATTGATTTGTTACCTTCACTTACTATCAATGGTCGTTATACCTATGCTTATGACCATTTAAAAACTGAAAAGTATTATGACCGTTCTACTTCTATAGGTCAGTCTTACAAAGGACAAGCATTTCTCAGTCACGAAGAAAACGTAAAACACCAAATAGAAGGTGTGGCTACTTATCACCCTAAAATGGAAGGTAAACACGATGTAAAAGTAACCGCAGGTACTTCTTACATTTATCAAAGAGGTAAAGGAGATGAAGTGCAAGCCTATGGTTTTGCTTCCGATGTATTCTCTTTCAAAAATATTGGAGCAGCTCAACACTTAGATTGGATAGGTTCAGGTGAATCCTCAATCAAAAAAGCTTCTGTTTTTGGTCGTGCCGAATACATCTTCAATAACCGTTATATTATCAACGCTTCAGTTCGTGCCGATGGTTCATCAGTGTTTGGTGCTGACTATCGTTGGGGTATATTTCCTGCGGGGTCTATCGCTTGGCACTTAGGTGAAGAAGAGTTTATGAAATTTGCTAAACCTCTTTTCTCTCGTATCAAATTGCGCACTAGCTATGGACTTAGTGGTAACGATGGTATCCGCTTTGGTTTATCACAATACCAATACTCTGTACGCGATGTGTATATTGGTAATGATGTGAACTCTAAAGGTATGTATCCTTCTAATCCCTACAATCCAAAACTCCGCTGGGAAACCACTGCACAATGGAATGCCGGTATCGATTTAGTGGTTGGTAGAGTAGAAGCCAGCTTCGATTATTATATCAAACGCACTCACGACTTGTTAAACCCTGACCCTATTCACCCTTCAGGAGGTTTCCCTAACTATACTAACGACGGTCGCCGTTTTGAGTATACCGCAATGATGGTAAACGATGGTGAGATTGAAAACCGAGGCTTTGAAGTGGCTATCAAATCTACCAATATCAATAAAAACGATTTTGTGTGGACTACAGCATTTAACTTCTCTCATAACCGCAGTGAGGTATTGAAACTCAACGATGGAAAACCACGTTTTCAGTATATACGTCCTCACGGTTCTTATGACGAAAAAGAATATATGATGCTCAAAGAAGGTGAACCTCTTAGTGCTATCTATGGTTATGAGTTCGATGGTATCCTTCAAGAAGGTGAAACTTATGCACCACAGCCTAACTCAGCACCTGGTGACCCTAAGTTTAAAGACCTCAATGGTGATGGTAAAATAGACGAAAAAGACCGTACTGTATTGGGTACTGGTATCCCTAAAACTATCATAGGTCTTAACAATAGTTTTACCTATAAAGGGTTTGACTTCTCTTTCTTCTTTGAAGCCTCATTAGGAGCCAAGATGCTTAACTTAACTCGTATTTATTTGGAAGATAATAACCGCCTTTCAGATTCAGCTGACCGTTGGACAAAAGCGCACGCTTCTAACAGTGTGCCTCGTAATGGTTATCAAAAAACAGCTAAATTGCAATATGGTTCTTATGTGAACTCTCGTTTTGTAGAAGATGCCGATTTCGTAAAATTGCGCAATGTTGAGTTAGGATATACCTTCACAGGCAGTCAATGGAATATGAAAACTCTTAAAACAATGCGTGTGTTTGTAGGAGGCCAAAACTTGCTTACCTTCACTAAATACCAAGGTTTCGACCCCGATATCAGTACCAATGGTAGTAGTGCTATTGCACAAGGTTTGGATTTAAACTCTTATCCTGCTTACAGAACCATTAACTTTGGAGTGAAATTAACTTTTTAACGCAAAAGAATAATGAAAACGAATTATAAACTATATACATTGGTAGGTCTTTTAGGACTCTCGTTTACCGCTTGTGAACTCAAAGAAGATTTAAGTTCAGTTTACAATGCCAATAACGCCTATACTACCGAAGAAAATGCACAAGAAGGTGTAAACGGAATTTACCGTTACCTTCTTGGGGCTACACACACAAGCAACTTCTATATCAACGATATGTCTACTGATGACTGTTTTAAAGATGGTATTGCTTTCGAGATATACAATGAAAATGGTCTCTCTGGCAACGTAGAACTTGCGAGATGCTACAATGGTAACTGGCAAATGATTGGTTGTGCCAATACTGCTATTGACAATATCTCAATGATTCCTGAATCTCGTTTCAAAACCGCCGATAGGAAACCAGAGCTCTTAGCCGAAGCCCACTTTTTGCGCGCTTTTGCCTTCTATCAGCTTACCAATGCTTTTTATCGAGTACCTTTGATAACAAATGGTTTCTACGAAGCTGATGCTAACCCTACTTTGGCTACTGTTGAGGAATTAGATGACCAAATAGAACAAGATTTGCTCATTGCTACTAATAACCTTCCCGATGAATGGGGTACTACAACAGAGGGAGCTTCAGGTCGTCCTACCAAAGGCGCTGCTTATGGCTATTTGATGCGTCTTAATATGCGTAAAGCAGGGCGTTTGCGTGAAGAAGGTAAAGATGCTACCGCTGCTTGGCAAGCTGCTTTAATGTATGCAGACCAAGTGATAACCTCAGGTAAATACGCCTTACAAGCTAAAGTGTTTGATGTGTTCGACCCTTCTAAGCCAGAAACCTTAAATAATAACGAGATTATCTTTGCTATACGAGCAAGTGATAAAGTGCCCTCAGGTTCTTCAGATTTAGCTTTGTATTTCACTCCTTGGGAATATGATATGGGCTGGAACAATATCAATATGCCTCTGGAATTGTACTGGAAGTTTGATAGTGACGACCAACGCCTCAAAGAGCTTATTGTAACTTCTTTCAAAAACGTGTACGGAAAACCTATAAAGTACATATCTCCTAAACTTAATGAAGTAGGAACGCTTAGGAATGAAGCAAGTAATCCGCAAATAGTAGAGAATGATGCGATATATACTAAAAAGTACAAATATACCAAACCAGGAACCTATAATTATAATACACCTAATAACCTCATCTTATTGCGTTATGCTGATGTATTGCTTTGCAAAGCTGAAATTCTTAATGAGCTCAATGGACCTACTCAAGAATCAGTGGATTTGATTAATAAAATCCGTGAGAGAGCTTTTGAAAATAGCAACCACAATTATACCTTGGCAAACTTTGCTTCTAAAGAAGATATGCGTAGTAAATTGTGTGATGAACGCTTGTTTGAGCTTAATATGGAGGGAGTTCGTCGTGTAGACCTTATCCGTATGGGATTATGGAAAGACCGCTTAGATGCTTATATGGATCTTGTTAAACAGAAATTGGAAACTAAAGAGGCCAATCTAAATGCCAGAAGAGACCCTAATGTAGTAAAAAATCCTTATGATTTGAGTCCTGAATGGAAAGTGTATCCTAAGTTCAGCAATCCGTTTAAACCTTATGACAAACGTAGGTATTACCCTATACCAGGGGTGTATAGTAACAAATTCCCTGACCTACAAAACAACCGTTCTTTTAGAGAACAATAATTCTTAAATGTAAACTCATATGAAAACCTATACAAAACCAATACTGATGGCTGTTGCGATGCTTAGTATGATAGGCTGCGACAAAAGCGATGTAGATGGGCGTTTTAACGATAACCCACGCAGTGAGATAGGAACTCCACAAGAAGGCAGTTTGGTTACTGCTAAACAAGTGAAGTGGAACTTTGATAATACTAACGATTGGCTTAATGCCAGTCAAGGAGAACAGGCTAATATCTCACAAACTTCAGTGGAAAGCAATACTGAAGCTGAAGATGGTAAAGTAGTGAAAATATTCACTAAAGCAGGTACCAAAGAGCGTAAAAAGCTCAAAACTAAAAAACAATACGGAGCAGGACTCTACACTTGGCGTGCCTATATCTCTGATTTAGGAACTACTGAACGTGTGAGCATAGGCTCTTGGTTGTGGAATAGCGATAAACACGAATTGGACTTCGAGGTGGGTTCTGGTACGGCTAAAGACCGTGATGCCTTAGGAGCTGCTGATGACGAAGTGATTGCTTATATTACCAGCCAGGATAACCCAGCTTTACACCAAAAGGTAAAAATCAAGAAGAATGCTTGGCATACGTTCCAAATTGACCTAAAATTAGCAGGAGGAAAGTATTTTGCTACTTGGCTTATTGATGATGTAAAGTGTGCCGCTCAGCAACTTACTTATGGGCAAGAGCACCCTTTTTATATCTTTTGTAGTACTGAGAACTTAAAGTTTGTAGGGGATAGCTGGCCTTATAAGAACAATTATGGTTTATGGGATTATGTAACCTATACACCTTACCCATATTCTATGGAACCTACAGAACCTCAAAACCAACTTAACCCACCTGACCCAGAACCAGAACCTGACGCAGGAGAAACAAAGGTATGGACATTTAATGCCTTCCCAGATGATTGGGGAAGATGGGCAAGAGCTAATGTAGAAGTTAATAATAAAATAGAAAATGGAAAATTGGTGCTTACTACTTCTCCTAATTGTGATGTTTCAAAAATATTCCATAAAACTCGAGCAGGTTATGGAAAATACACTTGTTCTATTCGTTTACCAAAGGTAGACAAATCTGCTAAGATACAATTAGGTATGAATCTTTATAATGAAACTCCGGAATATTTCTTCTTAATGATGGCTCGTTATGGAGATAATGCAGAACGCAAACGTTTGGGAGCTAAGACAGGAGAATTGTTACTCTTTGTACAATCTATATCGCCTGCTATAGAAGAGTATGTAGCAGTGTTAAAACCTAACAAAGACTACAAGTTTACTATTGACCTCAAAAAAGTGGGTGATAACTATGGAGTTGAATTTTCTCTTGACCAAAATGTTGTAAAGAGTTTGGCAGTGGCTAAATTTGGAGAAGAGAAGATGAAATTTGAATGGAGTGTTTCAGCAGAATGTAATAGAGGGACTTGGCTACCAGGTGAAACGCTAGAAGAAGGACAGTATAGTGCTACTTTCAACTTTATTGAATATACCGCCTATTAGTAGTAATCGATGTTTATCTATAAATGGCAAATTGATTTTTCTGAGGCTGTCTCACCTCCAACAACGAGACAGCCTCTTTTTCTTAAATAGGAAACTAAGAATAAAGCATACAACTTAATGATTTTAGTATGAAAAAAACATTTATTTTTTCATTGATGACCTTGTTCATCTATGTTGGTTGTAAGATAGATTCTGAGGAAACTACCCGCAACGCAACAACTACATCAAGCGATGGACAATCGCTTAATGCTGCACAACAGGCTCAAAAAGGGGTAATGTTTTGGGAGTTTGATGCTCCTTCTAACGATTGGATAGAAGCCAATCAGAACAGTAAGCCTAATTGCTATAAGATACAACATAGCCCTGGCTGTACAAACGGTGGACTTATTATTCACACAGAAGTGAACACTTTGCAACGCAACAAACTCAAAACTGTAAAACAATATGGAGCGGGAGTATATGAGTGGAGATTGTATGTTCCTAAATTGGAGAAAGGAGCCCAAACAAGTGTGAATTGCTTTCTTTACAAAGATGACAGTCACGAATTGGCTATCAAAGTCTATTCAGGAAAGAATGCGGAACGCTCTCAAATGAGACTTACTGATAATCAAGTAATAGCAGAATTGGGTGGTTACGGAATGGCTACTAAAAAGATAGCTATTACCCAACAAGATTGGCATAGGTTTAAGATAGAATTGAAGTTAGTGAATGGTAATTATCACGCTATCCTTACAGTAGATGGAAGAGAAGGAAAGGATAAATTGGAAGGAACACTTGATTATGGTCAAGACAACCTTTTCAATATCTTTTGTAGTGTAGAGAACTTACCAAAAGTAGGTGATAGACCTGCTACCACTCCTACAACAGGTGTATGGGATAATGTTAAGTATACGCCCAATGGTGGAGCTGTAGTTCCTACACCTAAGCCTACACCTAACCCTAAGCCTGATAATCCTGTTGGAACTTACAGATGGCACTTTAGTTCTTATCCTCTTTCAGATTGGATTTTAGCCAACCAAGAACCTAATAAGAATGTAGACCATTGTTCATCAGTTTATAAAGATGGTTGTGACGATGGTAAGGCTTTGAAGATATGGACAAAGGCAGGGACAAAAGAGCGGAAAAAATTAAAGACAAAACAAATGTTTGGTGCAGGGATTTACACTTGGCGTGTTTTCATTCCTACAATGAATATTGGTGAAAGAGTGAGCGTAGGTTCTTGGCTTTATAACGATGACCAACACGAAGTAGATTTTGAGGTTGGTTCAGGGACTATTAAAAAAAGAGAAGAAGCTCACGCAACGAAAAACAATCAGTTGATAGCTTATATTACAAGCCAAAATAATCCAGAACTACATCACGATACTGAGATTGTTACAGTTGATAGGGTAAATAAAGGATCGTGGCATACTTTTCAGATAAGATTGGAAATAAATCAAGCTATTAATGGTCAGAACTATATCATCACTTGGGCTATAGATGGAGTAGACCGTTATAAGTCAAAACTAAACTATGGACAAGAAAAATTATTTCATATATTTTGTAGTGTAGAGAACTTAGACTTTTTAGGAGAACGTCCTACTACAGAAGATGTTGTAGGCTTATGGGATTATGTAACTTATCAACCATATCCTTATTCTTATAAACCTCGCTAATAAAACGAGACTTACATATTGCTTTTATAAATGGCTGGTAAAGGGGTTGTAATTATCTACCTTTATAGAATATTAATAGAATTGCTTTGTTGTTAGTTAAAACGGTATTCATTACAACCCTCACACCAGTTTGTATAGTGAAAAGTGAAAAATTATTAGGATAAAGAGTTTTCGAGCTTTTCGGAAGGAAACGGAGATTTTCAAAAGGAGTAATTTAGATAAAAGGTAAAAGATGAGCTGTAAATTAGGTGGGGTTAGCTTATAGAGAGCTTATAGGAACCTTATACGAATCTTGGACGATTGGTATAGAAAGG
>NZ_KB291527.1:133636-196208 GCF_000318315.2 Capnocytophaga sp. oral taxon 324 str. F0483
AATCTTGGACGATTGGTATAGAAAGGGTATGTAAGTAATTGATTAATACTGTAATACAACAAATCAAAAAACGGCAAAAACGGGGTTTCGAGGCGAAAGAAAGAGAAATAGGCAATAGGCCTTAGGTCATAGGCAATAGGAGGGAGTATGACGGAAAAGGTGGAGTGTAGCGATGCAATAACGAATAATGAACGAAGGAAAGACGAAGAAACAACGAAGAAAAGACGAAGAAACAACGAAGAAAAGACGAAGAAACGGAGAAGGAATAGCGAAGAAACAATAAAGCAAAAGAGAAATTTAAATAAAGCAAAAACGAAAAAATAAAAGCATATGAAACGAGTAAATCTATTTTTAATGGCAGTGTGTTGGACAGCTTTTGTGAGCTGTAGCAAACAATCGAGTGATATTCCTGAGGTGACCATTGATAAAACCAAAGTGATGCGATGGGATTTTAAAACGCTTGACGGTTGGTTATTAGGTAATCAGGACGAGGATTACCCACAAGGGAAGGACAAAGAAACTTATGCTAAAGTGGTAAGTGATTCTTACGCCAAAGATGGTTGGGCACTGAAAATATGGACGAAAGCTCATACTGAACAACGCAAAAAACAAAAAACAGTACACCGTTACGGGGCAGGTATTTACACTTGGCGCGCTTACATTCCGCCGATGGAAACTGGAGCTTGGGCAAGTATAGGCTCTTTCTTGTATAACAGTGAGGGGCACGAAATAGATTTTGAAGTAGGCTCAGGTGATGCTAAACGCAGGAAGAAGTTGGGCGCAAAAGAGGGGCAGGTAGTGGTGTTTATGACCAGCCAGAATAATCCTTGGAAGCAAAATGCTGAGGTGCTTATAGACAGCGACCAATGGCATACTTTTCAGATTAAATTAGCTATCAATCCGCAGAATAACCATTATATTGCTACGTGGCTCATCGATGGGGTGCAACACCTTCATACGGAGCTCAACTATGGGCAACAGTATTCTTTTCGTATCTTTTGCAGTGTAGAGAATATAGATTTTATAGGCGACCGTATTCCTACCAGAGACCATTATGCCTTGTGGGATTATGTGACATATGAGCCTTTTAGTAATGCTATTGAGCCTGTAAATCCCGATAAAGACTAACGCTTTTTTCTTATTGAAATAATTAACATAGAGGAACGAGAAAGATTTAAAATATGAGAAAATCGATTATTATTTTGTTTTTAACCATAGGAGGATTATTAGTCTCGTGTAAAAAAGATGACTCTTTTACCCCTCCGTATCAGGGTAACCTTACCGCTTTTGAGGTGTCTTTGAGTAAGACGAATAACCTTCGCGCGGAAGTAACTGCTACTTTCAGCGGGGAAACGTCTTTCCATATAGCTTATTGGGAAGTGAACCATCCGGCACAAGTACAGCAAACCAATACCTACCAGGGCAAAGGGATAGAACGTAAAACGCTATTGTTCCTCAAACCCGATACTGAATATGCTTGCAAACTATTTTACGGCAATGGATTGGAAACCGAAGTGAAAACCTTTAAAACAAAAAATGTGGAGGCTTTCCTTCCTAATGCAACATTACTGATAGACGACCTAAAAGAAGATATAGGCGGTTATTTTTTTGCAAATGCCCGTAGGAATGGTACAAAAGCCATCTATCTAACAGATACTAAAGGAGTAGTAGTATGGTATGAGCAAGTGCCCGAAGAGCCTTTGGTCGTAAATTACGATGCACAGCGTCAGCAGTTTTACATTCTTACCAATCCTACTTACCCCGTTGGAAGTCCTTATACTTTCAATGCTAAAAGTATTAAAATTATAGACCTCTTTGGTGAGGTAGTATTTCAAAAAGACTTTGCTACTGTTCCCGCACTTAACGGACGGGAAGTGCATCACGAGTGTCGCCCTATGCCCGATGGCAGTATAGGATTAGTAACCTATATTGATAAAACTTTCGACCTCACTGCACAAGGTGGTACAACCACTGATATTGTAAAGGGTGATGGTTTTGTGATTATGAATAGAAAAGGAGAAATCACCCAGCAATGGAGTTGTTTTGATTATGTAGACCCCACTACCGACCCTAATATAAAAACACAAGGGGTAAAAGAAGATTGGCTACACGCCAATTCCTTTAACTACGATAGCGAAGGTAATTACTATATGACGTTTAATCGTTATGGAGAACTTTGGAAAATTAACGGTAAAACAGGGAAGTTACTATATCGCATAGGCGAAAATGGCACCATAAAACCTGAGAAAAAATACTTTACTCACGGGATGCACTGTGCTAACCCGAAAGCACCTAACGAAGTGTTAGTGATTGACAATGCGCGTTCAGATTCCGATACGGGCTCGAGAGCTATTTTGTATAAAGTGAATGAACAAAGCAAAACAGTAACAGTTCCTATGGCAGTAGCACTTCCCAAAGATTTATCCTCATCAAACCGTAGTAATGCACAATTTATAGGTGAGGACTTACTACTAATCACGTTGAGTACCAAAAAACAAATAATCATTACCGACCGCAACGAAACACCCACCATAAAACGTTCTTTTATGTTGCCTTTTACTTTCTATCGAGCACAATATATCCCAACTATTAAATATTAAAAATCAAACCACCACCAATGAAAAAACTTATATTTAGTTTAGTAACACTATGTCTTATGGCTTGTAAAAGCACTGAGCCTGTAATTCATTACGAGGTAATTCCGCTACCACAATCCATTAGTTATACCCATCAGAAACCTTTTGAGCTCGATGCTCAAACCGTGATTACCTATCCACAAGGTGATGCCTTACTACAAAGGAATGCCCAATTCCTTGCCTCTTATCTTAAAGAAATCACAGGGCTAACCCTTACCACTGAGCCCAATGTAAATAGTGGAAAGGTTATTCGTCTTAAAACCGACCTTAAAAAACCTAACCAAGAGGCTTATCAACTTACCGTAGCAAGTGAGCAAATTACTATTGATGGAGCAAGTCCCGCAGGTGTGTTCTACGGCATACAAACCTTGCGCAAGTCGATTGACGTAACAGAACCTAAATCCTTAGCGTTCCCTACGGCTGTGATAGACGATGCGCCTCGCTTTGCCTATCGGGGAATGCATTTTGATGTGAGCAGGCATTTCTTTACAGTAGATTTTATCAAGCAGTACATTGATATACTCGCACTTCATAACCTTAATAAGTTTCATTGGCACCTCACCGATGACCAAGGGTGGCGTATAGAAATCAAAAAATACCCTCGTCTTACTGAGGTAGGTTCAACACGCAAAGAAACCCTTATTGGGCATTTGCTCAAAGATAAACCCCACCAATTTGATGGCAAACCTTATGGCGGGTTCTACACCCAAGAACAGATTAAAGAGATTGTAAAATACGCCCAAGACCGCTATATTACGATTATTCCCGAGGTAGATATCCCTGGACATACCTTAGCTGTGCTTACGGCTTACCCTGAGTTGGGTTGTACAGGCAAGGACTATGCAGTAGGTACCAAATGGGGGGTTTTCGACGATGTACTTTGCGCCGGCAATGAGGCTTCTTATGAGTTCTTAGAAGGTGTATTCGACGAAATTACCGAACTTTTCCCCTCTAAATATATTCATATAGGAGGTGATGAGTGTCCTAAAACACGTTGGAAAGAGTGCCCTAAATGTCAGGCTAAAATTAAAGCGTTGGGCTTAAAAGGCGACGCTGAACACACTGCCGAACAGAAACTACAAGGCTATGTGGTATCGCGCGTAGAGCAGTTTCTCAAGAAGAAAGGTAGAGAGGTAATAGGCTGGGACGAGATTTTGGAGGGAGATAACATTTCACAAGACGCGATTGTAATGTCGTGGCGAGGTACCGAAGGAGGTATAGCCGCAGCACAACGCCACAACCGCGCTATTATGACTCCGCATTACAGTTTGTATTTCGACTATAACCAAGGCGAAGACCCCAGTAAAGAACCACTGTCCATAGGCGAATACCTTCCCGTGAAAAAGGTGTACGACTACGAACCTATCGACCCTAAACTCACTCCCGAACAAGGTAAATACATCTTAGGAGCACAAGCTAATTTGTGGACAGAGTACATCGCGAGTCCTGCACACGCTGAGTATATGCTCTTGCCTCGCTTGGCTGCCTTAGCTGAGGTACAATGGACAGCCCCAGAGAAAAAGAACTATGCTGACTTTTTGAAGCGTTTAGGCAACTTACTCAATTACTACCAAAAAGAGGGATATCATTATGCCAAACACATCTTGGGTGTTACCCCTGTGATTCAGCCCGCTCCTAAGAAAGATGGCATTCAGGTAGAACTCCTCACCGTAGGCAATGGCAAGGTGTACTACACCACCGATGGCACTACTCCTGATGCTACCAAAACGCTTTATACCCAGCCTATCAAACTCAGCAACGAGGTGCTGTTAAAAGCAGTAGCTGTGCATAAAGATACCATAAGTGGAGTGTTTAGCTACCAGTCGTTATTTAATAAGGCTACTTACAAGCCTATACAATTACTTACTGAAACTAATCCTAAATACACTTTTGGAGGGGCTACAGCCTTAGTAGATGCCCAAATAGGTGAAGATTCTTATATCGATGGGCATTGGGTGGGCTTTCCTGGTCGAGTGGGAGTGGAAGCAGTGATTGATTTAGGTAAAGAAGAAGAAATTAGCAATCTCAAAACAGGTTCTCTGTCCGATACGCCTAACTGGATATTCCCAGCCTCAGAAGTCGCTATTTACAGCTCTGCTGATGGAAAAAACTTTCAGCTCATCACTCAGCAACCTTTGAAGATAGCCCAGAAGACCGACCCTATCAAGCGCGTGCCTATCAGTTTGAACTTTGCTAAAACTAAAACTCGCTATGTGAAAGTAGTGCTCAAAGGTACCGTAATCCCTGAATGGCACGAGGGTAAAGGCACACCAGCCTTATTGTTTGTAGATGAAATCCAACTGATGTAAAAATATATATTTTTCATATGTAATATTGCTTTTATTTAAAATTTGTGTACTTTTGCACATCGTAAAGACGCGACTACAAAACGCGTCTTTACTTTTTAGTATGCAAAAACCTTTAATATTAGTAACAAACGACGACGGTATTACCGCTCCTGGTATCCGTTATCTGATAGACATAATGAAAGAATTAGGCGAAGTAGTGGTAGTAGCCCCTGATTCGCCACAGAGCGGTAAAGGGCACGCCGTTACCCTCGATACTACTATGTACTGCGACCCTGTGCCCTCACATAATGGAGCTACTCGCGAATACGCTTGTAGTGGTACACCTGCCGACTGTGTGAAAATAGCCAAACACGAAGTGCTGAACGGTCGTCTGCCCGATCTCTGTGTGAGTGGTATCAATCACGGTTCCAATGCTTCTATCAACGTGATATATTCAGGAACGATGAGTGCTGCTATCGAGGCGGGTACTGAGGGCATTCCTGCTATTGGTTTTTCATTATTAGACTCCAGTTGGAATGCCGACTTTTCGCAAGCGCGCTCTTATATCAAAAATATTGCTGAAAAAGTACTCGCTAATGGTTTGCCCAAAGGAACAGTGCTGAATGTGAATATACCTAATATCAAGAAGGAAGAAATAAAAGGCGTAAAAGTATGCCGTCAAGCACGTTCGCGCTGGATAGAAAGTTTTGATAAACGCGTGAACCCGCAAGGGAGAGTGTACTACTGGATGACAGGTACTTTTGTGAATGAAGACCAAGGTACTGATACTGACCAATGGGCTCTCGAAAACGGCTATATTTCAGTAGTGCCTATTCAATTTGACCTTACGGCTCACCAAAATATTCAAGAGTTAAAGCAATGGGATTTTTAAATATAAATCAAAAGCGCAAAGACCAAATCATTGGTTTTATAGCAGGTATTGTTGTAAATGTGATAGGGGTGATAGCCTATGTGCTTATCTTCTCTAAATTTAGTATTGCTACTACCTTGCAAGATGCCTATTACAAGAGATATTTAGGTAAACTCATACTCTTAGGAGCCCTATTAGACCTTGCTATCTTCTTCTTTTTTATCAATCGTTATGAAAACGAACGCGCACGTGGTGTACTTATCGCTTCGTGCGTATTAGCCTTTATAATTCTGCTATTACAATTCACTTAAAATTAAATACAATGAGAATCAGAGAATATGTAGTTTTCTTATACCGTATCTTCTTGGTATACTTATTTTATGCTATTGCACGTGGTTTGTTTATCTATATGAATCGCGGACTGATGGGTGATTATAACACATCCGACCTTTTCTATTATGGATTGGCGTTTGATAACTGTGCTATAATGTACACTAATTTGCTGTTCATACTGCTCAGTTTACTACCTTTGTGGGTAAATACCCATAGGAAATTTCAGAAAGTAGTTTTTTGGTCGTACTTTGTACCTAATACGATTGCTTATGCCACCAATTTTATTGATATGGCATACTACCCTTTTAGCAAGTCTCGCCTTACTTCGGCATCGTTTGCAGTTATAGAACACGAAAACAACAAAATGAAAATATTCAGTAGCTTTTTAGGAGGCTATTGGTATATGTTCGTAGGCTTCTTTTTACTGATAGCTCTTTGGGTTTTTCTTTATAAACGCGTGAAAAACGTCGAAGTGCCTATTACTCAAAAGAAATCTTATTTTGGTTGGTCTACTGTATTTTTCTTAGGCTTCGGTACTCTGATAATGATGGCTATACGAGGCGGTGGTTTTACTTCGGATACGCGCCCTATCAATATGCTTGATGCTAGCCGACACGTAAATACAGCTCCTCAGGCTGATGCGATACTAAACACGCCTTTTTGCCTTATTCGCAGTATGGGTAAGAACAAAGGATTTAAAGAATATCACTTTGTAGATGAAGCCTACATCAATGAGAGTTTAAAACCTATTAAGCAGTACAACCGCGAAGTAGCTACCAAGCCCAATGTCGTCCTCTTTATTTTAGAAAGTTTCGGCAAAGAGTATTGGGGCTGTATGAATACTAAAACCCATATTCCTAACTTTAAGTCGTATACTCCCTTCTTAGACTCGTTAGCACAACATTCACTTGTGCTCGACAATGCTTATTGCACAGGACGTCAGTCAATACACGGAATGTCGTCAATGTTGGCAGGAATTCCCTCTTTTCAAGTCGCTTACACCTCATCACCTTATGTGAAGCAACCCACACAGTCTTTGGTGTCTATTGCCAAAGAAATGGGCTACGATACCTCTTTCTTCCATTCAGCACCCAATGGTTCTATGGGATTCTTAGGTTTTTCTAATATCTTAGGTTTCGATCATTACTATGGTAAAAATGAGTACAATAACGATGCTGATGACGATGGACACTGGGGAATTTGGGACGAACCTTTTTTCCAATATATGTGCAGGACTTATTCTCAAAAGAAACAACCTTTCTTAGGTACTATTTTCACACTCTCCTCCCACCACCCTTTTCAAATTCCTAAGCAATATGAGGGCAAATTCCCTAAAGGCAACTTAGAAATTCACCAATGTATTGGCTATACCGATTACGCTCTCAAACAATTCTTTGAGTGTGCTAAAAAACAACCTTGGTATAACAATACTATCTTTGCTTTTGTCAATGACCACCCTAACCAAATCTATTACGACCTTTACAAAGAGCCTATTACAGGCAAAGGAGCGGCAATTATGTTTTACAGCCCTAACCCTAATTTAGTGCCAAAGGGGGTAAATTCAGATATTGCCCAGCAAATAGATATTTATCCTTCGTTAGTAGACCTAATGGGTTACCATAAGCCTTTCCGCTCTTGGGGGCGCAGTGTGTTTGCCAATCTTCCTGATGAAACGCCTCGCGCTTTTATCTCCGATGCGCTTATGTACCAAATGATGCAAGGTAATTACATCTATATCATCGACGAAACAGGCAAGGTAAACGGAGTGTACAAGAAAGAAGACGGTGCTCTCAAAAACAATCTCTTGGGCAAAGAAGACAATGCCGAAATACAAAAAGGTATTAAAGATTTAAAAGCCTTTATGCAAGACTATATGGATAGAATTATCAATCATAAGCTTAGTTTAAAATAAAGGTAAAAAGTAAGAAACAAATCCAGCGATAGCTGGCAGGTTAAATAGCAAAGCGCGATGTTTAGAATAATAAACATCGCGCTTTCTTATCTCATATCTCTTACCTCTTAGCTATTCAAGAGTAAGAAGGTATTTCTCTGCGTCCAACGCTGCCATACAGCCCGAGCCTGCTGCCGTAATAGCTTGGCGGTAGCGCGTGTCGGCAGCATCACCAGCTATAAACACCCCTGCTACATTGGTGAGCGAAGTGCCCGCTACATTCTTAATATAGCCCACCTCATCAGTGTCGATATAAGGTTTAAACACATCGGTATTAGGTTTGTGACCGATAGCTACAAAGAAACCTGTGATAGCTATTTCGCTTATCTCCCCTGTTTTGTTGTTGCGCACTTTAATGCCGGTAACTACTTGTCCGTCACCTAATATCTCTTCAGTTTCAGTATTAAATAGCACTTCTATTTTTGGCGAATTGAGTACGCGTTCCTTCATAATTTGTGAAGCGCGGAACTCATCGCGACGCACGAGCATTGTTACTTTCGAGCAAAGGTTCGCTAAGTAAAGCGCTTCCTCACAAGCCGAGTCGCCTGCCCCTACAATAGCCACGTGTTGATTGCGGTAGAAAAAACCGTCGCACACAGCACAAGCCGATACGCCTCCTCCTGTTTGCAAATAGTGCTGTTCTGAGGGTAAACCTAAGTATTTAGCCGAAGCACCCGTAGCGATAATCACAGCATCAGCGTGGAGCTCTTGGTCATCTACCCATACTTTGTGTGGGTGAGCCGAAAAATCTACCTTAGTCACCCAGCCGTTGCGAATATCAGCCCCAAAGCGTTTAGCTTGTTGCTCTAACTGCATCATCATTTCGCTACCCATTACTCCCTCAGGATATCCCGGAAAATTCTCTACTTCGTTAGTAGTAGTGAGCTGTCCACCAGGTTGTTCTCCTTGGTAAAGCACAGGGCTTAGGTTCGCGCGCGAAGCGTAAATAGCGGCAGTATAGCCCGCAGGACCTGAGCCTATAATTAGGCATTTTATCTTTTCAATGTTTGCCATAGCAATTTTTTCTTTCTTTTAATTAGGGTGCAAAACTACAAAAATAATACCAATCTACAAACCTGCCAATTTGTTAACTCCTTAATAGGGTAATGTTTCTACAACTGATTCTTTATAAAAACTCTCAGCAGAATATAACCTATCTCCGATACTGATGAACAAGCTGTTAGACGTATTTTCTTGCAAAAAATGTTGTAAAAAGTAGCTCAGTATATCTTGGGCTTCATTCAAAAAGATGTAGTATTGGTATAGGTAGATAGTTTTTACCTCAAAGGGGATTTGTACCAACCATTCTTTGGTAAATGTTCTTCTTAAACGGTTGTATTTAGAGAAACACACCCATTGATAGCCGCATTTATTGGAATATACTTGCGTATAATTCACCGAACCCGTTACTTTGTAAGGAATATCTTTCAAATAATTGGTAATAGTTACTTTATCGTCGGCAAAAAACAAGCAAACTTGCTCTGTAGCCACCAGAGGAGGTAATATAAAATCAGATTGCGCTAATTTTTCTTTCCATTTGCGCAAAATTTTTAGTATTAACTCACGGTTCTTCTTGCTTTTTACAAAAGTAGGGAGCTTCGCTACCATTGTCATTCCCTCACGTTCGCGTAGGTCAGAGGCAATATAGTCTTCCATTATTTGCAAATGACTCATATTTCTCGCCCAAAACAAGTTACCACGCACGTTTTCTTGAAAAAAGTACGGCAACCCAAAAGTGTTATCACATTTTAGTCCGTTAGGTGCTATAGGGTTAGGTTTGTGGTACAACTTGTACTGAGGTTTCACGAGGTACTCTTCGCCACACTTAGGACATTTCACTTGGCAAAGGTCTTTCTTTTCTTTGAGTCCGCCTTGTCGTTGTTCAATTGGGGTGCCACAATTGGGGCAGTGTAGTTTTACTGTAGCTACAAACAACTCCAAATTTTCACTTGTTTTCTCAAATCCACAATGCTCGCAACGCACTTTACTGCCACCTTTATCTGTTACTACGGCAATTTTTTGACACTCGGGACAGGTTACCCAAGTGTCGTCTTTCCATAGAATAAGGTGTTTTTCGGTATATCGTTGCTTCGTCATTTTTACTTTTTAGTTATAAGTAATTGCTCATTAAAGAGCATCTTTTGTATAACAATCGTATAAGGTTTTTATAAGTTTCCTATAAGCTACCCTTCATTTTTACTGAGGTTTCGAGCCCCCATATTTTCAATTTCTGAAAGCAAAAGTACAAAAAATATACTAATAAACAAAAAATTAAACCTCTCATTTACTTTTGCAACAAACCTTAGTGAAGCTCCTCCCTCCGCTGGCGTGTTTCTTGTAACTCGCACTTCTGAGTCTCTCCGAGATTCTCAGAGAACTCTCATTAACCACACCTCCCATATGCTAATTCCTAAATTTGCTAATCTGCTAATTTTCTTTCAATTTCTCCACCCTAATTGTTACTTATTTTTATGTCCGACAAGTCTAACCAGTAGAACCAGTGATATCAGCTGATAGTAGCACTATAAGTCCAATCAGTATTCAGTTAGTATTCCATTAATCTTCGGTTAGTCTTCACTGTAGAGCCACTGTAGAGCCACTGTAGAGCCACTATAAGTCCACTGTAGTTCCGTTTAAGGTTTATTAAAAATCCGTCAGATGTCTCACAGAGCAACCACAAGGTACTTCTTGCTACCTACTCACAAGCACCTTTCATCTACCCACTTTTCACAAATCACCCCCGATAACTTATAATTCTTTATAAAAATAAATATACTTATATTGTGTTAATAATCAATGATATATAAAGAATTTTAACAGCTAATTAAAAAATCCAAAATAAAAAAATAGGAAATAATAAATGTTATTTCATATAAAACACGTATATTTGCGCCTTGCATAGAATAGCGTATGTACAGATTTATACACATTACATTGATACTATTGGCGATGCATATGGCATCGGCACAGCAACACGAAATCGGTGTTTTCTTAGGTGGAAGCAACCCCATTTCAGATGTTGGTAGAACCTATTATTTATATCCTAACAAAATCGCTTTTGGTGGGATATATAAATGGAATTTCCACGAACGTATGGCAGTTCGTGTGCAGGTTACTAAGTCCGAACTTAGAGCTAACGACGTCCAATCCGATATCCCTGGTAAACGCAACCGAGGGTTCGCTTATTCAAGTGATATTACCGATTTGGCGGTAGGCACCGAGTTCAATTTCTTTAGCTACAGAATCGGCAATTTGCTCGATATGCCTATGACCCCCTATGTGTTCGTAGGTATAGCTGGGCTTTGGCACGACGATTTGTACTTCGACCCCTCCTATCCCAAACCCGTTGAAGCTAGCGATACTACACGTCGCGACTTCGATGTGGCTGTGCCCGTAGCTTTCGGTTTTAAAGCTAAAATCACTCGAAGGCTTGTTTTAGGAGGTGAAGTAGCTTTCCGTTTTGCCCTTACTAATAACGTCGATGGTAGTGCACCCGAAAGAAAATCCTTTACATTCGGTAACATAGGAAGAAGTTACGACTGGTACGCCTTCTCAGGTCTTACCCTTACCTACACCTTCGGCGAATGGCCTTGCTATTGTAGATAATTTCACTTAAAACCAATGGAGATTACGAACTATCCAAAGCATCTGGCTATTATAATGGACGGTAATGGGCGTTGGGCAAAAAAACAAGGTTTGCTCAGAGCCTATGGTCACGAAAAGGGAGTGCAAACTGTGCGACAAGTAGTGGAATATTGTGTGGAACACCGTATTCCATACCTCACCCTTTTTGCCTTTTCTACCGAAAATTGGAAACGACCCGCCTTAGAAGTAAAAGCCCTAATGGAGTTATTGGTAAAGTTCCTGAAAAAGGAAGTTGATAATTTGCACAAAAATAATGTAAGACTCAAAACCATTGGCAATTTAGACCGTTTCCCTCCTAAACCACGCGAAGCCCTACTTGCTTCTATCGATAAACTCAAAAACAATACAGGGCTTACCCTTACCTTAGCCCTCAACTATGGAGCACGTGAAGAAATCCTAACTGCTATAAAAGAAATTGCAGCAAAAGTAAAAGAAGGCACACTTATTGCTAATACAATTACCGAAACAACACTACAAAAACACCTATACACCTACGACTTACCCGATGTAGACTTACTTATCCGCACCAGCGGTGAGGAGCGCATCAGCAATTTTTTATTATGGCAAATAGCCTATGCCGAACTCTATTTTACTGAAGTATTATGGCCTGACTTCACAAAAAAACACTTAGAAGAAGCCCTATCAAACTATCAAAATAGAGAAAGACGATTTGGAAAAACAAGCGAACAACTTACGTAAAACTATGCTGAAAAAATTTTTATTGCTTGCTTTCTTGGCTTTTGTAAGCCTTGTAAGTGCACAAGAAGAAGATAGAATATCATTAGGAAAAGGAAGAAAATATACAATTGGTGGCATTGAAGTTACTGGCGCAAAACGTTATAACGAACAAACTATCCTCACTACTTCGGGTTTGAAAGTAGGTGATGTAATCGAAATCCCCAGTGAAAAATTCAGCTCCATCATTCATAAGCTATGGGGCTATAAGTTGTTTAGCGATATTAATATTTATATCAAGCGCGTAGAAGGTGATACCGTATTCTTAGAGTTAGCTATCAAAGAAACACCTTCATTAGTCGATGTAAAAGTAACAGGTATCGGACAGAAAAAAGCAGAAACCCTCCTTAAAGATGCCGAAATTAAAAAAGGAGTAAAGGTAAACGAAAGCCTTATTGCTAATACTAAAAACTATATCACTAATAAATATCGAAAAGATGGTTATCTCAACACCAAAGTAACCATTGATACCAAAATAGATACTACCGATGCCAATGGTGTAGATATGCTCATTCATATCGATAGAGGTAATAAGGTAAAAATCGATAAAATTACTTTTGAAGGCAATCAGCAATTCACCTCAGCCAAGTTGCGCAAGAAGCTCAAAAAGACAAAACAAGTGCGTTTCGGTCGTTTCTGGAAACGCTCCAAATATGTTAAGAAAGACTACGACGAAGATTTAACAAACCTCGTAGATTTCTATAAAGAAAAAGGCTATCGCGATGCTCGTGTGGTAAACGATACGCTTATTAAAAATAAGGACGGTAACGTAAGTCTTAATATAGCAGTAGAAGAAGGGAAGCGTTATTATTTCGGTGATATCCGCTTCTTAGGAAACTCAGTCTATAACGACCGTGTGCTCAATCAAGTATTGGGTATCAAAAAAGGCGATGTATATAACGGAGTATTGCTCAAAAAACGCATTCAAGACAATACCAAACCCGATGCCGAAGATATAACCAACTTATATCAAAATAGTGGTTATCTCTTCTCGCAAATACACCCTGTAGAAACCTCAGTAGTAAATGATACTATCAATTTCGAAATACGCGTGGTAGAAGGGAAGCCTGCTTATTTTAATAAAATATCAGTAACAGGTAACGAAAAGACTAACGACTATGTAATTTATCGCGAGTTGCGTACACGTCCTGGTTATCTATATAGCAAAGATGCCGTAGTGCGTACCGTTCGTGAGTTAGGGCAGTTGCAACTATTCGATGCTCAAAACATCAATCCAGAGTTTAAAAATGCCGACCCTAATGCAGGAACCGTAGATATAGAATATAAACTCACCGAAACAGGTTCAAGCCAAGTGCAGTTGCAAGGAGGGTACGGTGGAGGCTCATTCATAGGTACACTTGCCCTTTCATTCAATAACTTTTCTATTCGCAACTTGTTCAACCCCAAAGCCTATCGCCCAGTGCCTATGGGCGACGGTCAAGCACTATCACTCAGTTTTCAAATAAGTAGATACTACCGCACTTATGGGTTTTCATTCACCGAGCCTTGGATGGGAGGTAAACAGCCTGTGCAGTTCTCAGTGTCATTCAGTAGAACCGAACAGTTCGGGTATAGTTACAGGAGCTATGATGTAGATAAGAGTAAACGTGTGTATATCACAGGAATAAGCGTAGGTTTAGCCAAACGTTTGAGAGTCCCCGATGATTATTTCCAAATCGCTCATACTTTAAGCTATCAGCATTATGATTTGAAGAATTATCCTAATTTAGGACTCTTTACTTTTAAAAACGGTAACTCTAATTCATTAGCTTATACTATTTCGCTATCGCGTAATTCAAGTGGGCCTAACCCTATCTATCCAATGTCAGGAAGTAGCTTTACCATTAGTGCGAAGCTTACCCCTCCTTACTCATTGTTCAATAAGGTAGATTATGGCAAACTACTTGAAGAACGTGAAACAGCATCTACCAATAAAGATTCTGAAAGAATAGCACAAATAGACCAAGAGCGTTTCCACTGGTTAGAGTTTTATAAGCTCAAGTTTACCTCAGCTTGGTATACCAATATTTACAGTAAATTTGTATTAAAGTTTGGTGCTGATTTTGGTTATTTGGGAGCTTATAACAGCAAACGCGGTATAGTACCTTTTGAACGTTTCTTTATGGGAGGCGATGGCTTAGGCTATTACTCGATGGACGGACGTGAAAACATACAAATGCGCGGGTATGAAAACTATGCCCTTTCCGCCGATGATGGCGAGACTGTGTTTAACAAGTTCTCTCTGGAATTGCGTTATCCTATTACTCTTAAACCAATGGCTTCTATCTATGGCTTAGTATTTGCCGAAGGAGGTAATGTACACAATGGATTAGAGAACTTTAATCCTTTCCAGATTAAGCGTTCAGCAGGTTTAGGATTGCGACTCTTTATGCCACAGTTCGGTATGCTGGGTATTGACTTTGGGTATGGTTTCGATAACCCTGCCAATAGCAATAACCGCAGTGGCTGGCAAACACACTTTATTTTTGGACAACAATTCTAATTTTTGGCACGATATTTTCTTTTATGAAAAGAGAAGGCTAAAAAGTAGTATATACATTTGATAAATGTTATGAACAAACTACAAGCGTTATTTATAGTACTATTGTGTAGTGCCTGTTTTACTTATGCACAAAAGCCATCTCGTATTGGCTATGTGGATATGGATTACATATTATCACACCTCGAAGATTATAAAGTAGCAAGCCAGCAGTTTGCCTTACAAGTAGAGCAATGGGAGGCTGAAATAGCCAAACGCCAAGAAAAGATAAAGGCTGAAAAAGATAAGTTAGAAGCTGAGAAAGCTTTACTTACTCCCGAGCTTATCAAAGATAAAGAAGAAGAAATAGCTCTGTTGGAATACAACCTAAATGCCTATAAACAGCAGAAGTTTGATGCTAAGGAAGGAGAGTATATCACCCAAAAGTTTATGCTTGCTAAGCCTATCCAAGACCAAGTGTTCAATATAGTGCAAGAGATAGGCAAGATGCGTAAATACGACTTTATCTTTGAGAAGAGTGACGCCACTATGTTATTCTCTAATGAACAACATAACTTGAGTAAAGTAGTGCTTCGTGCCTTGAAGAAGAAAGACAATGTCGAAGATAGGAACAAAGATATGGCTCAGCTCTTAAAAGAAAGCTATGATTTTGAGTTTGTAGAAGAACGCGTTAAGAAACGTAAAGAAGCTGAAAAAGCACGTGAGCAACGCCGAGTACAATACGAACAAGAACGTTTGCGCAAAACTGAAGAAATGAAGCAACAGCGCGAACAGCTCAAAGCAAAACGCGAGAAAGAGCAAGCCGAGCGTCAGCAGAAGTTTCAACAAGAACGAGACGCCCTTAAAGCGCAACGCGAAAAAGAACAAGCTGAACGTGTACAGAAATTCCAACAACAGCGCGATTCTATAAAAGCACAACGGGACAAAGAACAAGCCGAACGCCAACAGAAGTTACAAGAACAGAAAGAACAGCGTGAGAAGGAAATAGCTGAACGCCAAAAGAAACTTGAAGAACAAAGGGTGCAACGTGAAAAAGAACAAGCCGAGCGCCTTAAAAAACAACAAGAGGCGAGAACACAAACGCCTACAACAAATCAGTAAAAATTTTTAAATAACTAATATTACAAACAGATGATGAGAAACATTAGAACGTTGATGATTGCATTGGCTCTATTCTTAGGAGCTACTACAATGCTTACTGCACAAGTGAAAATCGCTCATATTGATGTGCAAAAACTTTTAGAAGAAATGCCTGAAAGAAAATCAATAGAGTCACAATTAAAGAAAATGGAGCAAGGATATATGAACGATATTCAAGCAGCTATTAAAGAATTGCAAGCTAAGGCTCAAAAGTATCAGAATGAAGCTGCTGCTCTTACAGAAGCACAACTTAAAGCTCGTGAAGCAGAATTCCTCAAAAAATCAGAGGAAATTAAAACTATGGAAGAAAATATCCGTAAAACACAACAAACTGCTGCTGAGAATTTACAGAAAAAGCAACAAGAATTGGTAGAGCCATTGCTTAAAAAGGTAAAAAGCTCTATTGAGAAAATTGCTAAGCAAAGAGGACTTCAGTACGTATTGGATTCAAGTGCAGGCTCAAGCGTGATTGTAGCTACAGGAGATGACCTTTACAGTACAGTTAAAAAGGACTTAGGATTTTAGTTCGTAGATTTTTAAATTATTAGATATTTTTTCTTATGAAAAGTGTTCGCTAAGTGAACACTTTTTTTTATTTTTGCAACTGAAAAGAACCTTATTTTAAAATGACTTACTCAACATCACGTACAGCACCTATTGGTTTGTTTGACTCTGGAGTAGGGGGGACTACTATCTGGAAAGAAGTAAACGCACTAATGCCTAATGAGAACACCCTGTTTATAGCAGATAATAAAAATGCTCCTTATGGTGAGAAGACTAAGGAGGAAATCATTGCATTATGCGATGCGAATACGCGTTTTCTGTTAGAAAATAATGCAAAAATTATAGTAGTTGCGTGCAATACAGGTACTACCAATGCTATATCGTATTTGAGGAATAAATATAAAGAAGTACCTTTTATAGGAATAGAACCTGCTATAAAACCTGCGAGTTTGCAGAGTGTTACTAAGAAAATAGGGGTATTAGCAACCCGCAGTACACTTGCCAGCGACCTTTTTGCTAAAACCAGTGAGCACCTTAAACAGGAAGAGCAAGTGGAAATTATAGAGCAAGTAGGGGAGGGGCTAGTAGACCTTATAGAAGCGGGACGTATAAAAAGTCCTGAAATGACGCTATTATTACGCAAATACCTCTTACCTATGGTTGCCGAAGGAATTGATTATTTGGTGTTAGGTTGCACTCATTACCCTTATTTGTTACCACAAATACAAGAGCTCATTCCTCCACACATAAAGGTAATAGATTCGGGGTATGCGGTAGCTAAACAAACGCGCAATATACTTTCTCAACATCATTTACTGAATGATGATGCTACTGCAGAGGCACAACACCTTTGGCTTGCTAATGGCAAGGTAGAAGTATTGCAACAGTTTGCACCCAAGAATGTCGAACACTTGAAAATTTCTACTTTCTGATATTTATTCTTAAAACTATTTCTTGGGAATCCTGATATAATACGCTTTACCATCTATATTATCTAGCCTTTTATCGCGTAGCCAAGGATTGTATAGTTTTAGGTCTTTATAAGTAATGTTCTGGCTCTTGGCGAATTGGGTGAGATTTTCAATGGTAGAATCTACCATTACATTGTAAGTGGGCAGTTCGTTATACAAATGTTTCTTCTCGAAGATGAAGCCGTACTTCTTAGGGTGCTTCATTATCTCTTTTAGGGCTAAAATACGAAATACATAGCGTGAAGTTTCGGAGCTTAGCCATAAATCATAATAATTATTAGTTTCTTGAAAAGAAGTTTGCTTATTCATTCCTGAGATACCGGCATTATAAGCAGCGGCAGCCATCGTCCACGAACCTGTACTGCGCTTGGCTTTGTTTAAATAATCGCAGGCAGCTTGGGTGGCTTTTTCTATGTGATAACGTTCGTCTACTTGGTCGGTTACTTCTAAGCCGTATTCTTGAGCGGCGGGTTTCATAAGTTGCCAAAAGCCACTTGCACCAGAGGGTGATACCGCATTTGTGAGTCCGCTTTCTATGATGGCTAAATATTTGAAATCATCGGGGATATTATTGCGTTTGAGGATAGGTTCGATGATAGGGAAGTACTTATTAGCACGCTTGAGTACCAACAAAGTATTGGATTGCCAATAGGTATTTACGATAAGCTCTCGGTCTAAGCGCTCGTGTACATCGGGGTCTTCCAAAGGTACTCTTTCGCCAGCAAAGTCTAATTTTTCGGGTAAATCGATGGCAAATACTCTGTAATCATTAGAGAAATCACTTTTATGATGAGTTTCTTGAGCTGAAAGAGGGTTCTGGGCTACTTCGGCTTCTGCTTGTTCGTAGATGTTGTTTTCTTCTTTTTTTACTGACATTGCATTGACCAAAAAACCAGAGAGCAAAACTACTCCTCCACCTGTGAGCAAATATTGTATCGTTCTTTTCATCATTTTTTCTTTTGTATAGATTGGGGCAAAGATAGTAAATAATTCTTTAATACCAAATAATGTTAGAAATTAGAAAATTAGAGAATTAGAAAATGAGAAAATTAGAGAATTAGAAAATTAGAGAATTAGAAAATTAGCAAATGAGGAAATGAGGCGCGAGTTTGAGTTAGAGGAATGAGGCTGTGCCTCAGAAATTAAACAAATTTTAAACAAAATCAAGGTTGCGCCTTGTGAAATGGGGAGAGAGATTCGTCGGAGTTTTTGGAGAATCTTAAAGAGGTTCTGAACTTTCGGAAGATATCGGAGAGATTCGGAAGAAGGTTAAGAGGGTTTTTGGTGAAAAAAGGGTGTAAGGAGGGTGGGGTTAGCTTATAGAGAGCTTATAGGAAGGCTTATACGAATCTTGGACGATTGGTATAGAAAGGGTATGTAAATAGTTGGTTCATAATATAATACAACAAGGCTAAAAACGGTAAAAACGGGGTTTCGAGACGAAAGAAAGAGGAAGAGGTGATAGGCCTTAGGCCATAGGCACTAGGAGGGAGTATGACGGAAAAGGAGAAGGATAATTAGGGAATTAGCAAATTAGAAAATTAGTAAATGGGAAAGTGTAATAGAAACCTCCCCCTTTTACACATACCCAGCTGTCGCTGGCTACCTCCAAAGGGGGAATGTAGGGACGGAAAAAAGGGAAGAGAAATTAGAGAATTAGCAAATTTGAAAATGAGAAAATGGGGTGGTGTGGAGTCTTAGGGCCATAGGTAATAGGGGAATGTAGCGACGGAAAAAGGGGAATGTAGCGAGCGAAAAATAAAGATAAGGCGAAGGTAAGATATATAAACCTCCTTGTTAAAGTAAAACAATAAAATAAGTTAATTCTTTTTGCGGAGTGTGTTTTTTATTTTACATTTGCACCATTATTCACCATAAACAATATTTTAATGAAAAGTTTTATTTTCTTTCTTGCTCTTTTTTGTGAGCTTACCCTTTCTGCTCAAGCACAATACACTGTAAAAGGCTTCGTCCATAACGCTTCGCTTGAGGGAATTCCCAAAGTAGCTATTAAAGTATTAGATGCTGATACGAACCTTATTGTAAGCGAACCTCTTACGGGAGCTAACGGACTCTTTAGCTTTACTTCTTCTCCTCGTAAGTTGCGCATTTATATTGAAAGTACGGGTGATTATTTGTCGTATACGGGAGAGCCTTTTCTGTTAGACAAGAATATTGATATGCTTGCTATTGCACTTAGCACTGCGGTAGATTTGGAAGAAGTAGTACTTACAGCTACTCAGAAGAAAGCTGCTGTGTATATGGAGCAAGGCAAGATAGTGTTTTCACCTAAAAACAGCCTAACACACTCTTCGGGTACGGCACTTGATGCACTGAAAAGTACGCCCAATGTGGTGGTAGACAACCAAAATCACCTGAGCATTGGCGGAAAAAGCAATGTGTTGGTGCTCATCAATGGGAAGCCTACTTATATGCAGCCCGACGATTTGGCGAACTACCTGAAATCTATTCCAATGGCGCAAATCAAGAAAACGGAATTATTACTTAATCCGCCTGCCGAATATGAGGCACAGGGAGGAGCAGGAGCGGTGAATATAGTATTAGACAAAAAGACGGTGGAAGGCACGTTCTTCTCCTTAAATAACGGGGTGTCGTATTGGTGGAATCTGCGACAGAACACAGAACTCCAATTGCAACACAGCGTGAAGAAGGGTATTTTGCGTTTGGGTTATAATCATCAGTTGGGGCATTACGCAATGGATTACGGCAGTGAGCGCCTACAAAATGGCTTGCGCTACGAAAGTCCTACCGATGATACCGAAAAGCGCAAAACGATTGCAGGGCATATTGGCTATGACTATTTGCCCGATGAACAACATACCTTAGGGGTGCAACTTTCTGCCAACACGTTATTTGGCAAAGGAACTACCAGCACGACTACCCGCTTTTTCAATGCTGCTAATGTATTGGAAAAGACGCTATCGGGCTATAACGATTACTTTATGCAAAAAGCCAATCGATACAGTGCCAATGCTTACTACACGTTTACTCCTTCGGATAACGAACGCTATCAGTTGGACATAGATTACGCTTTCTTTGATGGGGGCTCGGGCAATTGGCAACCCAACACTTACCGTTCGCCTGAGGGTACTATACTTTCTCACGAGATGTACCTCTCCGAAAACGACCGCAAAATACATATCTTTGCTACTTCTTTTCGTTCGGAGCTACCGTTATGGGGAGGCAGTCTTACAGCAGGTGCTAAATATTCACAAGTATTTTCGGATAATAGTTTTCATTTCTTCAAGCACTTGCCTATCCACAATATCATAGATGTAAACCGCTCCAATGCTTTCGACTTCAAAGAACGTATTTTTGCCGTATATGCCCAGTATCACTACCCTATTACCGAACGCTTGAATGCTGAGGTGGGTGTGCGTAACGAGACCACTTTTTCTAAGGGAGTACTATTGCCCGTTGTGGGCAGTGCAAATAGCCAACAAGAACACAAAAAGCACTATACCAATTTCTTTCCTACCCTGAGTTTGCAATACCAATGCAACGATGACCTACAACTATTTGCAGGTTATAGCACGCGTATCAACCGACCTGAATACCAGAATCTCAATCCGTTTGAATACCTATTAGACGAATTATCGTATTGGAAAGGGAATCCGTTTTTAGCCCCTGAGAAGATACAAAAACTCACTCTTTCGGCTTCGTATAAAAAGACATCTTTTACAATGGCTTACAGCTATTCTACTGATTTTTTTAGCAGTATTAGTGAACCTTTTCAGCATAATAAGATTATTTCTATCCCTCAGAACATAGGTAGCCAGCACCATTTACTTTTTTCGCTTTATCAAGAACTCAACTGGGGCAACGGCTGTCAGACGACTATTACCCCTAACCTCAGTTATATAGAGAACAAAGGCACTGTGTTGGAAGGCACGGAGTTACACCTCAATCGTTGGCAGTACAGCCTAACGATGCAAAATTACTTTCGCTTGCCTTGGCAACTGAAAGGCGAACTCACGGCAGTTTACAATTCGCGCAGATTAGCAGGCATCAACGAGATAGCTAAATCATCAGGAGGTATAGACCTCGGTTTGCAACGCCTTTTCTTAAACAATCGTCTTACGGCTACCTTTAGTTTTACCGATATTTTCCACACCCAGCGTTGGGACAGCGAGAGCCATTTGCCTAACTTAGACCTTTATGCTTACGGCAATAGCGAAAGCCGACAGCTTAAACTGAACTTCACTTACCAATTTGGAAAAGCTAAAGAGGCACACGTAAATGAACTGGAAGAAGTACAACGGTTGTGATTTTTTGGTGTTTTATTTCGCTATAATCGCAAAAAGCTATATCTTTGCATTTGAAATTATCCCTTGGAAATATATTTTTCAAGGCAATAAAATAAGCTAATGAAAAAAACACTTTTTACTATTATTGCCCTGTTGCTTTCGGGCTACACTTTTGCACAGACGGATACTTCGGGGCGAAGCCTCTATCGTGCTACTCCTGAGAAGAAAACTGCCTTAAAGCACACGAAATTGAAGGTAGATTTTAACTTCACTAACCAAACACTCAACGGCGAAGAATGGCTTACTGCTTCTCCTTATTTCTATGCTACCGATAGCCTTATCCTCGATGCAAAGGCTATGCTTATCCACAAGGTGGCTTTGGAACAGAACGGCAAGCAAAAGCCTCTTTCTTATAGCTATAAGAATGATATGTTGAGAATAAAACTCAACAAAACTTACCAAAAAGGGGAGACCTATACCGTGTACATTCGCTATACGGCACAGCCTGAAAAGGTAACCGATAAGGGCAGTCGTGCGATTACCGATGCCAAAGGGCTTTACTTTATCAACCCTAACGGAGAAGCCGACAAGCCTATGCGCCAAGTATGGACGCAGGGTGAAACGGAAGGCTCTTCGTGCTGGTTTCCTACCATCGACAAGCCCAACCAAAAGACTACTCAAGAAATAGAAATGACAGTGCCCGATAGCTTTGTTACCCTCTCTAACGGGGTGCTAAAAAGCAGTGATAAGAAAGGCAATATGCGCACCGACTATTGGGTGATGGACAAGCCTCACGCACCTTATCTTTTCTTTATGGGGGCAGGAGAGTTTGCCGTAGTAAAAGATACGCCTTGGCGCGGTAAGGTGCCTATTGAATACTATGTAGAAAAGGAATACGAGCCTGTTGCAAAACAGATATTTGGAAATACTTCCGAGATGATTACGTTCTTCTCTGAGCGTTTTGGCTATGACTATCCGTGGGCTAAATACGCCCAAATGGTAGTGCGCGACTTTGTGAGTGGAGCAATGGAAAACACTACGGCTGTAAGCCACGCCGAGAGTGCTTATCAGAGCGCAGAAGCTTTGGCTGACCAAAACTATTGGGAGCCTATTATCGCACACGAATTGGCACACCACTGGTTTGGCGATTTGGTAACTACCGAAAGCTGGTCGAATCTCACCGTAAACGAGTCGTTTGCCAACTACAGCGAATACTTGTGGTTGCTACACAAATACGGCAAAGATGCCGCAGAATACCACCTTAGCAATAACACCCTTCAATACCAACACCGCGCCAATGATTTTGCAAAAGATTTGGTGCGCTTTGGCTATGATTCACGTGAGGATATGTTCGATTTGGTATCTTACAACAAAGGCGGGGCTATCTTGCATATGTTGCGCAATTATCTTGGTGATGAGGCTTTCTTTGCAGGGCTTACCGATTACCTCAAAACGAATGAATACGGCACGGGGGAAGCTCACCAATTACGTCTTTCGTTAGAAAAAGTGAGCGGTAAAGACTTGAACTGGTTCTTCAACCAATGGTACTTTGGCAATGGTAATCCTACTGTGAATGTAGAAAAGACGTTTAGCAATGGTAAATTGACCTTAAAAATCATTCAAACACAAAGCGAAGACCTCTTGTTTCAGTTTCCGTTGGATATAGATATTTACAGAAATGGCAAGGCAGAGCGTCATAGTGTTTGGGTAGATGCTCGTAAAGAAAATACTTTTACTTTCGCAATGAAGAAAGCCCCAGAGCTGATAGATATCAACCCCGAAGGTGTGGTGCTGATAGATGAGCAATACCAAAAAACGTGGGCGGAGTATTTGTACCAAATGCAACGCGCTAAATCACTCAAGAGCAGAATGCAAGCGGTAAGTGCGCCAATGGCTCCTGACGGCAAAGATATTTTGCTCGCTGCTCTTAAAGACCCCTTTTTCCAAGTGCGTATACAAGCATTGCAAAAACTCGCTAATTATGAACTGAATGCCAAAGAAATGGCAATGGTAGAAAAGATTGCATCTTCTGACCCTGAGAACTTAGCTAAATCGGCAGCGATATGGGTATTAGCTACCTCAAAATACAAAAACAAATACGTTCCTTTATTTGAAAAATACCTTGGAACTCCTTCGGGGGCTATCAAGAATGCTGCTATCAATGGGATAGCTCGTACAGATCCCGCACGCGCTAAGAATATACTTGAAAAAGGAAGTGTTAAAGACTTTGATACCGACCAATTAGCGGGATTATCAGGAGTAATTGTAGACAACCAAATGGAGCAGTATCTCCCTGCGATACTTCCTTATTTTATATACTATCCTTTCTTTGAAAAAGACAATCCTGACACAGCTGTCAACTTCAAAAAAGGCTATGAGTGGGCAATGCACTTAGACAATACTTCACACGTGGAGCTATTGGCTGAATCACTCAAAGAAATCGCTAAAGATATGGAGAACCCTGCTGCTAAAGAGATGCTCAAAAACGTATTGGACGAGGGAATCACTATCAAACGCGGCTTAAACCAAACTGAATCGGTAAAAAAACAGATTAAGATGTTGGAAGAGATTAAAGAAATGTTTAAGTAGTGGTTAATGATAAACTTTGCCAAGTTATTTGCCCGTGCGGCTCGCACCTTTGGCAAAGTCTATTTATAAAATATTTAAGTTTATGGAAGTACTTCACACAATGCGTCTTTTGCTTCGTCCCTGGAAAACAACAGATGCCGAAGCCTTATACGCACAAGCGCACAATCCTATTATAGGCAAGCGGTGCGGTTGGTTACCTCACAAAAGTGTAGAAGAGAGCCAAAAGATTATTGAGGTTGTCCTTAGCAAGTCTCATAGTTTTGCTATTTGTTTAGCAAACAACATTCCCATAGGAAGTATAGGCTTGCTTTTACAAGGAGAGAGCAATCTTCCTGTAAGCGAAAATGAAGCTGAAATAGGATATTGGCTTGGAGAAGACTTTTGGGGCAAGGGCTATGTTACTGAAGCTACCCTAAGGGTAATACAATATGCTTTTGAACAGGTGAACCTTACCCAGCTATGGGCAGGCGCATACGAGGAAAATATTGCCTCACAGCGAGTACTTGAAAAATGTGGTTTTGGTTATCATCATACCATTGAAGATTTCTTGTTTCCGCTTATAGGGGAGAGGCATACAAGCTTAATATATACATTAAACAGAGAAAATTGAAGATGAATACTCAAGAAATCGACGCGCAAAGTTTACAAAAAGCCTATCGTCTTTTTGAGAGTGGGACTATAGAGCAGATAGAAGTAGGTATCACTAAAGGATTATGCGAGATACATCGCTATCTTTTTGAGGGGCTTTACGATTTTGCAGGTGAGATACGTCGGCTAAACATCAGCAAGGGCGGTTTTAAGTTTGCCAATGCGATGTTTTTGCACGCTATCCTACCCGTAATAGACCAAATGCCTGAAAATACTTTTGAAGAAATTGTAGCCAAATACGTAGAGATGAATATTGCCCACCCTTTTATGGAAGGCAATGGACGTGCTACTCGTATATGGCTCGACTTGATACTCAAAAAACGCTTAGGCAAAGTAGTGAATTGGCAACGGATAGATAAAGCTCCTTATCTCCAAGCAATGGAGCGTAGCCCTATCAACGATTTGGAATTGCGCTTTTTGTTGCAACCTGCCCTTACTGATAAAGTAAACGACCGTGAAGTAATTTTTAAAGGTATAGAACAATCTTATTATTATGAAAGTAATGACTAAAACAATGAAAAGACTTCTATTGATAACTATTCTTTCTTTGGTAGCAATTTCTTGCCAGCAGAAGAAAGCAACAACTGAAAAGGCAGCTGTTACTCTCACTTATTCTAATTTAGTAGATACCGCTACCCAAGATGAAGTGCAAAAAGCTCTTACAGCAGCGGGGATATCTCAGCAAAATGTAGCCTCTTTTTTGGAAAGTGTAGCCCTTTTCAACCAAACAGTAGGCGATAAAGCAGGCTTAGTACCCAAAGGATTTGTTACTATTGACAGCTTGCTACCTAAGTATGATGAGGTTGCTATACAAAGCATTTGGACGGCTAAATACCCTATGTTTCAAGGCTATAACTGTCGTCTTACCTCTTTCACCCTCTTGCGTGATTTAATTTCTTTCCCTACGGATAAAAAGTTTGCTAGCAAAGAGGAAGATGAGGTGCTTTTTATAGACCGTGAATCCTTGCACAATACTCCTAAGAAGTTCTTTACCTCTGAGGAAGAAAATAACTTTTTTACCCTCTTTACCGAGGTGCTCACTACTAATACCAAAGATATAAACACTCATTTGCAGGCGATGCAAGAAGCGTGGAAAGAGCGCGGTATCAATTTCCGTTATAAAAACGACCCTACTAAGGCATCGCTTATCTCGGCAGTCTTCCATTCCCAAATCACCCCAGAGGAGAACACACTTTTTGTAGGACACGTAGGAGTATTAGTACCTTTTGACGGCAAGTTGCTCTTTATAGAAAAACTCGCTTTTCAAGAACCCTATCAGGCAATAAAATTAGAGAATCGCACCCAGCTCAGTGATTACTTAATGAACCGATATGATATAGAATGGGAGCAACCCAATGCCATTCCGTTTATAATGGAAAACGATGTGCTAATGGACGGCTATCGCCCCAATCCATATAAAAAAGAACAGCGATTGTAAGAAGATAATTGTCATTTGTTAATTAATTTCTATCTTTGCAAAAAATAAGTAGGTGTATTATGAGTGCTATAGTAGCCATTGTGGGACGACCGAATGTAGGTAAATCCACTTTTTTTAACCGTTTGATAAAACGCCGAGAGGCTATCGTGGACGCTGTAAGTGGCGTAACACGCGACCGCCATTATGGTAAAACCGACTGGAACGGGGTCTCTTTTTCTGTTATTGATACAGGTGGTTACTTAGCGGGAGGTGACGATTCTTTCGAGAAAGAAATCAACAAACAAGTTGCCTTAGCCATAGACGAAGCCGATGCGATTATCTTTATGGTAAACGTAGAAGAAGGGCTTACTGGTATGGACGAATCGGTGGCTGAGTTGTTGCGTAAATGCCGTAAACCGATATTAGTAGCGGTAAACAAAGTAGATAGCAACAACCGTCGCAACGATATGCACGAGTTTTATGCCTTAGGTTTTGAACATCTCTACGCCCTATCAAGTGTAAATGGTAGCGGTACGGGTGAATTGTTAGACGACTTGGTAGCGCTCTTGCCCGTAAAAGAACAACAAGAAGAAGACACCTTACCGCGCTTTGCCGTAGTAGGGAGACCTAATGCGGGTAAATCATCATTTATCAATGCTCTTATAGGTGAAGATCGTTATATTGTTACTGATATTGCAGGCACTACACGCGATGCGATTGACACTAAATATAACCGCTTTGGATTTGAGTTCAACTTAGTTGATACAGCGGGAATCCGCCGTAAAGCCAAAGTGAAAGAGGACTTAGAGTTTTACTCGGTAATGCGTTCTATTCGCGCCATTGAACACTCCGATGTATGTATTTTGATGCTCGATGCTACACGTGATTTTGAAAGCCAAGATGCTAATATCTTCTGGTTGGCACAACGCAATCGTAAAGGTATAGTGATATTGGTAAACAAATGGGATTTGGTAGAGAAGGAAAACAATACTGCTAAACAGTATGAAGCAGCTATCCGCAAAGAAATAGAACCTTTCACCGATGTGCCTATCTTGTTTGTATCAGTACTGAATAAGCAACGTATCTACAAAGCCATAGAAACTGCTGTAGCTGTGTACAACAACCGCACTAAGCGCATACCTACCCGCAAACTCAATGAGGTGATGTTGCCTATCATAGAGAACTACCCCCCTCCCGCTATCAAAGGAAAATACATCAAGATAAAATTCTGTACCCAGTTGCCTACACCTATGCCACAGTTTGCTTTCTTTGCTAATTTGCCACAGTACGTAAAAGACCCCTACCGACGTTTTATAGAAAACAAACTCCGTGAGAACTTTGATTTTAACGGTGTGCCTATTGACGTGTATTTCAGACAGAAGTAATACTATTGAAAAAAAATGAAAAAGAATATAGCAATCATAATGGGAGGTTACTCTAATGAAGCTCCCGTTTCTTTAAAGAGTGCTGCAGTAGTAGCCAAACATCTCAACCAAGATAAATATGTACCTTACCCCGTGCGTATCGACCGCGATAAATGGGTGTACGTAGATGCTCAAAACAACGAACACCCTATTGATAAAAACGACTTCTCGGTAACAGTAAACGGACGTAAAATTACTTTTGATGCCGTTTTCAATGCCATTCACGGCACTCCTGGTGAAGACGGTTATTTACAAGCCTATTTCAATTTGATTGGCTTACCGCTTACAGGATGCAGTATGTATGCTTCGGCTCTTACATTCAACAAACGTGATATGCTATCGGTACTCAAACCTTTTGGTATTCTTTCAGCCCCTTCTTACTATCTCAACAAAGGTGAAAACTATAATACAGCTGATATTGTAGCCAAAGTAGGCTTACCTTGCTTTGTAAAACCTAATAAGGCAGGTAGTAGCTTAGGCGCTAGCAAAGTAAATGAAGAAGCTGCCCTGAAAGAGGCTATTGATAAAGCTTTTACGGTAGATGATGAGATACTTATAGAAAGTTTCCTAAAAGGTACTGAAATCTCTATCGGGGTAATCAACTATCGCGGTGAAATAAAAGTTCTCCCAATGACTGAGATAGTATCCGAGAATGATTTCTTCGATTATGATGCCAAATATAACGGCAAGTCTCAAGAAATTACCCCTGCACGCCTATCTGCCGAAATGACGGCTAAAATCAACGCTTTGGCAGAACGTGTATACCGATTGTTGAAAATGGAAGGCTTCAGCCGAAGTGAGTTCATCATCGTAGGCGACACGCCTTATTTGCTTGAAATGAATACTACACCAGGGCTTTCAGAAGCGAGTTTACTGCCTCAACAAGCTAAAGTAGCAGGCATCAGTCTTGAAGAACTATTCGAAAGTGAAATAGAACGAGTATTGAATCACTAACCATTAATCGTTAATCATTGAAAAGAGCTTTATTTCCAGGGTCGTTTGACCCCATTACCTTAGGTCATTACGATATTATCAAACGCGCTTTAGACCTATTCGATGAAATTGTGGTTGCCATAGGTGTTAATGGCGACAAGAACTATATGTTTACGGTAGAACAACGCAAAGAGTTTATCGAAAAAGCCTTTGCCGATGAACCCAAAGTAAAAGTTACTACTTACCAAGGGCTTACAGTAGACTTCTGCAAAGAAATCGATGCTCAGTTCATCCTCAGAGGTTTGCGCAACCCAGCCGACTTTGAGTTTGAAAAAGCTATTGCGCATACTAACCGCAAATTATCCCAAATAGAAACTGTCTTTTTACTAACGGCAGCGCGTACTTCGTTTATATCATCGTCTATTGTGCGCGATGTTATTCGCAATCACGGTGATTATACCGTATTAGTGCCTGAAAGTGTGAGAGTGTAAATTAATAAATAATAAAAAGAACTTAAAAATATGTGTGGAATTGTAGGTTATTTAGGCAAACGTGCCGCTTTTCCCATCGTGATTGATGGGTTAAAACGCTTAGAGTATCGCGGATATGACAGCGCAGGTTTTATCTTAAACGCTGACCAGTTTTACGGAGAAAAAACCAAGGGCAAAGTATCCGATTTGGTAGCCAAAGCAGGGGAAAATGTTCCTACTTATGGTTGCGGTATGGGGCATACCCGTTGGGCTACTCACGGAGTGCCTAACGATATTAATTCACACCCTCACCGTTCTAATTCTGGCAAAATAGCGATTGTACACAACGGTATTATTGAGAATTACGAGAGTATCAAGCAAAACCTCATCAAAGAGGGATTTGTATTCCATTCAGATACTGACACCGAAGTATTAGTAAACTTCATCGAATACTTCAAAGAAAAAGAAAACGTCAATTTAGAGACTGCCGTGCGCTATGCGCTCAACGAGGTGGTGGGTGCTTTTGCCATTGCTGTAATGGAGGAAAGTAAACCTGAGGAAATAGTAGTAGCCCGCTTGGGTAGTCCATTGGTAATCGGGGTAGGTGACGGCGAGTTTTTCATCGCTTCCGATGCCTCTCCTTTTATAGAGTATACCCAAAACGCTGTGTATTTAGAAGATGGCGAAATGGCTACCATTCACCTCAACAAACCGTTGAAAGTGATTAAAATAGGTAGTAATGAGCAGGTGAGTCCGTTTGTACAACAACTCAAACTCAACCTCGAAGCAATTGAAAAAGGCGGATACGACCATTTTATGCTCAAAGAAATCTACGAGCAGCCTAAGTCTATCCAAGACACGATGCGCGGTCGCCTCTTGCCCGATCATACTACCAAACTATCAGGAGTTGATAATCATTTAGAAACCTTCCTCAATGCCAAACGCATCGTTATTGTAGCGTGTGGAACTTCGTGGCACGCAGGCTTGGTAGGTGAATATCTGTTAGAAGAATACGCTCGTATTCCTGTGGAGGTAGAGTACGCCTCAGAGTTCCGTTATCGCAACCCTATTATCAATAAGGGGGATATCGTCATTGCTATTTCACAATCAGGCGAGACCGCCGATACCTTAGCAGCCCTCAAATTAGCGAAAGAAAAAGGAGCTTTTATCTACGGTATTTGCAATGTGGTAGGTTCATCAATTGCGCGTATCACCCATTCTGGCACTTACACCCACGCAGGCCCTGAAATAGGGGTAGCTTCTACCAAAGCCTTTACCACCCAACTTACGGTGCTTACCCTTATCGCTTTGCATTTAGGACATAAAAAGGGCACCCTCAGTACAGAAACCTATCACCACCTTTGCAAGGAATTAGAACGTGTGCCCCAGTTGCTCGAAACGACTATCAAATCAGTCGATCACAAGATAGCCGAGATAGCCGAAAGCTATAAAACTGCTACCAATTGCTTGTATTTAGGTCGTGGTTTTAATTTCCCTACCGCTTTGGAAGGGGCTTTAAAACTCAAAGAAATATCCTATATTCACGCCGAAGGCTATCCTGCTGCCGAGATGAAACACGGGCCTATCGCCCTTATCGATGAGAATATGCCGGTGATATTCATAGCACCGTCTAAAGGTCATTATGATAAGGTAGTTTCCAATGCACAAGAGATAAAGGCGCGCAAAGGTAAAATTATAGCCGTAGTAACCGAAGGCGATACCCAAATGGCGGGCTTAGCAAACCACGTGATTGAAATACCCGAAATCAGTGAGGCGCTTACCCCTATTTTAGCCTCAGTACCTTTGCAGTTGTTGTCCTATTATATCGCTATCAAGCGCGGTTGCAATGTCGATCAACCTCGTAATTTAGCCAAATCAGTGACCGTAGAATAATTTGGTAATTTGCCAATTTCTCAATTAGAAAAAGAGTCAATTTGTATACTTACAAATTGACTCTTTTTTTGTTTGAAGTGAGCTCGATATAACAAAATTCTCTTTTTTAATTGCTTTTTTACTATATACCTTGCCAAAGTTTCTGTTCGCTCTTCGTGCTACGACTCTTACCAAAATAGAAATCCCTTAACTACCCTTCTTTTTAGCTCTATCTTAGCTTTAACTTACTTCCTATTTAGGTTCGTCTTTTGTTCGTTGTAGAGCCACTGTAGAGCCACTGTAGAGCCACTCTTCGTTCATCTTACTGCCGTTATACCTTGCTAAAGTTTCCGTTCCCCGTATAGCTCACGCCCTGTTGTGCTATGACTTTTTCAAAGCTGAAATCATTGATAGTCAATCTCATTGACATTACATTTATAGGGGCGCTTGTAAACGCCCCTATAAAAATAAAACTTTTTGAACAGCTTTTTTTTTGTGTTTTACTATTCAGTAAATTCGATTACGTCAGCTGAAACAGTTACTGTGTATTGCATACCAAACCAGAAAAAGAAAGAATGTATTTCTACAGTTTCATTGATAACCGCTCTTGAAGAGCCTACCAAATTGGCATTTTGAAGCATTTTAGCTCTTGCTTTTTCTACCAAGCCACGTCTTCCACCTCCTACAATAAGAAAATATTGATTAGAAGCTTCTCCTTTCACGTGTTCTACTACTTTAAAGTTATTTTTAGCCAATACCACTTGAGTAGTATGGTTGTTTACATTGTGTGATAACTCTCTTCTACCTCCACAACTCGCTAACAGTAGTGCCAAAGCACTGAATAAAACGATTTTTTTCATTTGTTATTGATTTAATTTTGATGTTACGATATGAGTAAGGGCAACTTTTAGAGCATAAAAAAAGCGTGAATGTTTTGTTCACACTTTTAAAAAGGCTCTGGTATGCCCAAAAACAGGTATGTAACAAAAACAGTTCACGCCCTTGTGGGGCGAGAAACTATTTGTTAATTACCTCTGCTTTTTTATTGAATTTACCAGATTCTTTTAAAAAGGAATATTAACAACTTTCTCTTTAAATCTTATGTGTATTTTTCTATTCTTCTATATCTCAATTGTTTTTATTTGGTGCAAAAGTATGAATTAATTGTAAATTACAAATGATAAAAGACAATTTTTTTCCAGAAAAATAAAGTTTTTTCCTTTTTTCGTCATTCGTATTTCGTATTTCGTAATTATTTATTACTTTTGCCCTCTGTAACAAAAATTTAAACCAATGAATACCGTAAATCGTTTATTCGATATACCTTATTATCAACAATCTAAACACCCTTTAGAGGTCGCTTTTGCTACCAAATACAACGGTGAGTGGGCAAAAACCTCTACCGCTGAATATATCCAAAAAGCGAATACCGTAAGCCGAGGCTTATTGCGCTTAGGCATTGAAAAAAATGATAAAATAGCGGTCATTTCAAGTACTAATCGCACCGAATGGCACGTGCTCGACATCGGGATTTTACAAGTAGGCGCACAGAATGTACCTATCTATCCCACTATCAACTTAGAGGATTTCGAGTATATTCTCAACCATTCGGAATGTAAATACTGTGTCGTTTCCGATAAAGAACTATGGGAGAAAATCTCTTCTATCCAAGATAAATTGCCTCATCTAAAAACTATTTTTACCTTCAACGATGTACCTTATGCTCACCATTGGCAAGAAATCCTCGATTTAGGCGCCGATGAGAGCAATCAAGCTGAAGTGGAAGCACGCAAAGATAGTATTCAAAAAGACGATTTAGCAACTATCATCTACACTTCGGGCACTACCAGCCGTCCAAAAGGGGTAATGCTCTCCCACTGGAATATCATCTCTAACATACTGAACTGCCAAGACCGTTTGCCTATTACCGAAGGCTCTACAGCACTCAGCTTTTTGCCTGTATGCCACGTGTTTGAGCGTATGCTCACCTATTTGTATCAGTACGATTGTCTAAGCATTTATTTTGCTGAATCTCTCGATAAAATCAGTGATAATTTACGCGAAGTAAAACCGCATATTATTACAGTAGTACCCCGACTCATAGAGAAGATTTACGACAAAATCTTCGCAAAAGGGGCAGAACTTAAAGGCATTAAACGCAAACTCTTCTTTTGGGCACTCAATTTAGGCTTTCAGTACGAACCTTATGGTGCTAATGGCGCTTGGTATCAGTTCAAGCTAAAATTAGCACGCAAACTCATCTTTAGTAAATGGCGTGAAGCCTTAGGCGGACGCATACAGATGATTGTCTCAGGTAGTGCTGCCCTCTCACCGCGTTTGGCTAAGGTGTTCTCTGCTGCAGGGCTGAAAATTATGGAAGGTTATGGTCTTACTGAAACCGCTCCCGTTATTGCAGTAAACCGCGAATCGGGTAGATTTTGGAAAATAGGTACCGTAGGGAAACCTATTGTCAATATAGATGTAAAAATTGCCGAAGACGGTGAAATACTTGTGAAAGGCGAGAACGTGATGTTGGGCTACTATAAAGACCCCGAGCAAACAGATCAAAACATCACCGATGGTTTCTTCCACACAGGCGATATAGGCGAGCTTGACGCTGATGGCTTCCTTAAAATCACTGACCGCAAAAAAGAAATCTTCAAAACTTCAGGCGGTAAATACGTATCGCCTCAGCTGATAGAAAACCAGTTGAAACTCTCTCGTTTCATTGAGAATGTAATGGTAGTAGGCGAAGGTGAAAAGATGCCAGCTGCTATTATTCAGCTCAATTTCCCGTTTGTAAGAGAATGGGCGCGCCGTCATAAAGTAAAATTAGGAAAGACCAACGAAGAGATTATACAAAATCAAGCCGTTCACGACCGTATTGCTAAAGAGGTAGAAAAGGTAAACAATCATTTAGGCAAGTGGGAACAAGTAAAACTTTTTGATTTCACCCCCGATGAATGGACGATAGACGGCGGTCATCTCACTCCTACTCTCAAACTCAAACGACGTGTGATTAAAGAAAAGTATATAGATATTTACAATAAGTTCTACAATAAGTGAGAGAAATAACCGATATTACTACTTTTACTACCCAGCAACCTACGGTGCTCACCATAGGCACGTTCGATGGTGTGCATTTGGGACATCAGAAAATCATTGAAAGGGTAGTAACAACAGCTCGCCAAGGAGGACTTTTAGCAACAATATTCACTTTCTTTCCGCATCCGCGAATGGTAGTGCAACACGACAAAAGTTTGAAACTTATTCACACTTTGGAAGAGAAGAAACAACTACTCCAGCAATTAGGCGTCGATTTGCTCGTGGTGCAACCTTTTAATGAGGCTTTTGCTCAACTTACTGCCGAGGAGTTCGTAAGTACTATTTTGGTACAGCACCTCAACGTGAAAAAGGTGATTATTGGTTGCGACCATCGTTTTGGGCGCAATCGTACCGCAAATATAAACGATATGCGTTTATTTGGCGAAAAGTATGGCTTTGCTGTGGAAGAAATATCAGTGCAAGAAGTAGATGAAGTATCGGTGAGTTCCACCAAGATAAGAGAGGCGTTGAATAAAGGCGACGTTACCACTGCCGAGCATTACCTCGGGACTCCTTACAGCCTTACAGGCACGGTGATACACGGACTCAAATTGGGGCGTACCTTAGGCTACCCTACGGCTAATATACAAGTAACTGAGGACTACAAACTCATTCCCAAAGATGGCGTATATGCCGTGTATAGCTACATTGGTGCACGAAAAGTTTATGGAATGATGAGCATTGGCAAAAACCCTACTATCGAAGGAAAAGGAGCGTCTATCGAGGTGTATTTCTTTGACTTCAACGGTGACCTTTACGACCGTGAGCTCACAATATATTTTGTAAAATACCTACGTGAAGAACGAAAGTTCTCTTCGGTAGCACTTCTTAAAAAACAATTACAAGATGACGAAACAACAGCGAGAAAAGCAATTGCGTTATGACAAAGCTTATATGCGTATGGCGATGGAATGGGCAAAATTGTCTTATTCACAGCGCAAGCAAGTAGGAGCTATAATAGTAAAAGACCGTATGATTATTTCTGACGGTTATAATGGTACGCCTACTGGTTTTGATAACTGTTGTGAAGATGAGGAAGGCAATACCCATTGGTATGTACTTCACGCCGAAGCCAATGCGATAATGAAAGTTGCTTCGTCTACTCAATCGTCGGAAGGAGCGACACTCTATATCACAATGTCACCTTGCAAAGAGTGCAGTAAGCTCATCTACCAATCGGGGATTAAGCGCGTGGTGTATAAGGAAGGCTATCGCGATAACGAGGGCTTAGCTTTTCTCGAAAAAGCAGGTGTAGAAGTCGTCCATTTAGAAGATGTAAGTGAATAATCTTCCTTACTTAAATTTAATATTTACTCCAAGTAGCTGATATCCTTCCCAAGTGTTGGAGGTACAGAATTCCCAATTATATTTTACTTTATTAACTAAGAAAGTGTCTTCTTTTTTTATTTTGGTGATGCGTCTGTTAGCAATCGTTTTACCGGTAATATAGCCCACAAATAGGGCAATAGGGTAATCGGAAGCCCAGTGTACTTTACTTTGCATCATCTCGTAGCACATCAAACCTAAAGCTGTGTAACCTACGGGCTTTATCCATTTGTAGTCGGGGTAGTTTTCGGCAATCACTGTGAGTGCTGACATTGCAGTAGTCAGGTGTCCAGAGGGCATAGCGTCATACATAGGGGTATCCTCTTGGTAAGCTTTAAAGCTGGGAGCAAATGTCCACTGACTGTGCCAACGCCCGTCGTCTGCGGTTATAAACGGACTCTCGCGCCCTGTAAGTCGCTTAATAGGTTGTACAAATGCCCCCGATACAATGATGCTTTCCAATATCTGCATAGCAGTACTTTTGGCGCGATAATCACCTGTGATAAGACCATAAGTAGCCATTCCCCCACTGATAATGATAAAAGTCGTACCATTGCCAATAAAGTACATTGCTGAGTTTACATCGGCGGGAATAATCTTCAAAAAGCCTAACTTCTTATAGGTATGTGCTTCATTTAGTCCTAAATTCTCTCCCAAATTTCTACTCTCTCTAATGAGCCAAGGGTCAGCGGGTATAAGTGCAGCAGTAGCACCAATAGCTGCCAATCCGTAAGGATAATTCGGTTTAGACACCATCTCGACCGCCGATTTACCTATGTTGCGTGGTATTTTGTTGAAGATATCTACAAAACGCGGTTTTTGGTATACATAGGTTAGATTATCATTGATTTTATATTGTTTGCCTGATAAATCTGCTTCAGATGGGTGTGAGCCTTGCAAATGCTTTGCAATGCTATCCAATGTAGTTTGTGGAATAGAGTCGTTTTCCTGTGCTGTAACAGGATATAGGGATAGAAGGAGAAAGGATAGTAAAAAGTATTTCATCGAATGAGTTCTGTTAAAAAGCTATCGGTGTTTTTGTTGTTGTAGAAGGCTTTGATTTCTTCGGCGTTTTCTTTGAGCAATTGGCGAATGAAAGCATCGTAGGTAGTTTTACGGTCTTCTAAAAAGCCGTTGAAATAGCGTTCACTTACTTCCAAACCATTGGCTTTTTCTATCTTTAAAAGACGTTCGTACAAAGGGGCTATATGCTCGCTGATGAGTGTTTTAGGCAATGCTTTGCGGTGTGATACAAAGGCAGTAATCTCATCTTGCTCATTGCGTACTATTTCAAAATTAGTAATCACCCAATAATAGCGCCCGCTTTTAGAGAGGTTCTTGATGATAGCGTGGAAATTATTATGCCCTTTGAGGTTTTCCCACAGTATTTTGAAAACTACTTTGGGCATATCGGGGTGGCGGATAAGGCTATGAGGCTGGTCATACAACTCAGCCTCAGTATAGCCTGATACTTCCTGAAATGCCTTATTGGTTTCCATTATATGCCCGTGCCTGTTGGTACGACTCATCAGGGTAGTGGTTTTATCCCACAACACTTCTTCGTCTATGGGCACGGGACGTTTGATTGTTAGAGTTTCAGTCATTTTCTTACCTCTTATCTCTTACTTCGTATCTAATTTGTGAAGCCAATTGCGCATATCCACTTCTTTGGCAATAGTGTTGCGCAATTCGGGAATGGCAATGCGCACTTGCTCCATAGTGTCGCGGTGGCGTAAGGTAACGGTGTTGTCTTCCAAAGTTTGGTGATCGACAGTTACGCAGAAAGGTGTCCCTACCGCATCTTGGCGGCGATAACGGCGACCTACTGCATCTTTTTCGTCGTAAGCTACATTGAAATCGTATTTTAGCTCGTTCACAATTTGTTCGGCAACTTCTGGAAGTCCGTCTTTTTTGAGCAATGGCAATACAGCTACTTTGGTAGGAGCCAACACAAAAGGCAAGCGCAATACGGTACGGGTATCTCCTCCTTCTAATGCTTCTTCTTGCAATGAGTTGGAGAATACCGCAAGGAACATACGGTCGAGCCCGATAGAGGTTTCGAGTACGTAAGGAGTATAGCTCTTGTTTTCTTCGGGGTCAAAGTATTGCATTTTTTTGCCTGAATACTTTTCGTGGTTACCGAGGTCGAAATTGGTACGAGAGTGAATACCTTCTAATTCTTTGAAACCAAATGGGAAACGGAACTCGATATCGCAAGCAGCATCGGCGTAGTGGGCAAGCTTTTCGTGTGGGTGATAGCGATAGTTTTCTTCACCCATTCCTAAGGACAAGTGCCATTTGAGGCGCGTTTCTTTCCAGTACTCATACCATTGTTGTTGGGTACCTGGTTTGATGAAGAATTGCATTTCCATTTGTTCGAACTCGCGCATACGGAAAATAAACTGACGTGCCACAATCTCGTTGCGGAAGGCTTTACCTGTTTGGGCGATACCAAAAGGAATTTTCATACGTCCGGATTTTTGCACGTTTAGGAAGTTTACGAAAATACCCTGAGCGGTTTCGGGACGTAGGTATAAATCCATAGAGGCATCGGCAGAGGCGCCTATTTTGGTACCGAACATTAGGTTGAACTGTTTTACATCTGTCCAGTTGCGAGAACCTGTTTCGGGGTCGGCAATTTCGAGTTCTTCAATAAGAGCTTTTACATCGGCGAGGTCTTCTTTCTCAAGAGATTTACCCAAGCGGTGTAATATTTCTTCGCCACGTTTTTTGTATTCTAACACACGAGGATTGGTAGTTATAAACTGCTCGCGGTCGAAAGCATCGCCGAAGCGTTTTTGGGCTTTAGCAATTTCTTTTTCAATTTTATCATCGAGTTTAGCGACGTAATCTTCTACGAGCACATCGGCGCGGTAACGTTTTTTAGAGTCTTTGTTATCGATAAGAGGGTCGTTGAAAGCATCGACGTGCCCAGAAGCCTTCCACGTAGTAGGGTGCATAAAGATAGCAGCATCGATACCCACAATGTTCTCGTTCATCTGCACCATTGCGCGCCACCAATATTCGCGGATATTCTTTTTTAGTTCAACGCCATTTTGACCATAATCGTACACGGCACCAAGACCGTCGTAGATTTCACTTGAAGGGAAAATAAAGCCATATTCTTTGGCGTGAGCAATAACTTTTTTGAATTGATCGTCTGTATTTGCCATATATTCAATTGATTTTCAGTTGTAAAAATAGATTAAGTTTTGTTTCAGATCAAAAATAATTGGACAAAGGTACTATTATTTTTTGGAAAAAGGAGTATATTTGCCGAAAAAGTTTTAGATTAATGGTTAGTGCTTAATGATTAATGGTTAATGGTTAATAGTGAAATTGGGAGAGGATTATACAAAGCTTATAGGATAAATGGACAAAGAGTGGGTCTACAGTGGGTCTACAGTGGCTCTACAACGAACAAAAGACGAACGATGAACGAAGGAACAACGAACCTAAGTAGAAGGAAAGTTGAAGCTAAGGCAGAGATAAAAAGAAGGTTATTAGTGGATTTCAACTTTGCCAAAGATTTGAAACTTTGGCAAAGTTTATACATATAAACGAATAAACAACGGTGCAAGGCACGGGCAGGTGCGAGCCGCACGGGCAGATAATGAACAAAAAACGAATAAAAAATCCTCTCCTCAATCACATAGTTTCCTATTCGGAGACTACTCCCAAGGAGAGGGAGTGTAGTAACGGAAAAATAAGACGAACAATGAACGAACAATGAACGAGGAGCGGAAGGAGAGAAGGTAGATTTAAGAGGAAGCTATTAACGACCTATTAGCTAAAAGAATTATGATTTTATCGGATATACTTTCGGTGTTATCACCTGCTTATTGCAGAGGTTGTGGAAAATTATTGGTTACAGGTGAGCAATTTTTGTGTGTAAATTGTAGAGAAAAGTTGGAAGAAACGGACTTTCATTTGCAGGCGGAAAATTTGTTTACCCAGCGACTGACAGAAGAGTGCGAAGTGTTTGCGGCTACTGCATTATTTTACTTTAAAAAGGATAATATGGCACAACATTTGATACATTCTTTAAAGTATAAAGGAGATGAGCAGATAGGGGAGTGGTTAGGACAATGGCTCGGTGAAAAGATAAAGAATGCGCCCCTATTTCAGCAGGCTGAGGTGGTGTTGCCTGTGCCTTTGCACAAAAGCAAAGAACGCAAGCGAGGATACAACCAAGTCGCCTTGTTTGGCAGGACACTTGCCACAGTGTTACACCTTGATTATATAGATGATGTATTGGTGAAAATTGAAGCTAATACTACGCAAACCCGAAAGGTAGTGTGGCGACGTTTGAAGGAGAGTGAACATATATTTTCTCTTCAAAACACTCATAGAATAGAAGGCAAGAAGGTGCTTTTGGTAGATGATGTGGTGACCACAGGAGCTACGCTCACCAACTGTTATGAGCTACTGAAAACCGTACCTAATGTGGAAATAGGCGTTGCTACAATGGGGTATGCGATGTTGGGATAAGAATGGAAATATATTGATAAATAGAAAATTAATAACTAAATATAAAATTGTATGAAGAACACTTTTAAATTAATTGTTGCAGCATTTGTAATGTTTGCATTTAGTACTAATGTAGGGGCTATGACCCTTAATGTAAATCAAATCGCTAAAAGCCTTATCGTAGACCAAGATGGTAACGGAGGAGTGAAAGTGAAGAAATCTTGCGATAAAGACGGCGAGAAAAAAGAGTGCAATAAAGATGGCAAAAAGAAATCTTGTTGCAAAAAAGATGGTAAGAAAGATGGCAAAAAGTCCTGCCACGAAAAAGGTGGTGAGAAAAAAGAAGTGAAAGCAGAAGAAAAACCTGTAGAATAATTTTTCACCCATTATAAAAACTTTTTTACACTGAAAAACCTTAGCATAAGTGGCTGAGGTTTTTTGGTATTAGTGTGATGTATGAAAAAACTTATTTATAGTCTGTTGAGTAGTGTAGTGCTATTGTTAGTAGCTTGTGGTACTGATATATTGCCTAAGCCTAAGGGAGTATTGCGATTGGAATACCCGCAAGCATCATATCAGAAAGTAACCGAATTGCCTAATTGTCCGTTTACTTTTGAGGTAAATACGCTATCGGAATTGAAATACAAACCCCATTCGTGTGATGTTAATATAGAATATCCTGCGATGAAGGCTACGGTTTATCTCACTTATAAAAATGTGAATGGCAATATCCGTCAGTTGCTGAGTGATGCACAGAAGTTTACTTATGACCATACGATTAAAGCGGATAATATTGCTTCGACAGTATTTATGAACGATACGACCAAAGTGTACGGTATGTTTTACCAAGTGTATGGCAATGCAGCTTCGCAAGCACAGTTTTACGCTACCGATAGTGTGCGTCATTTTATATCAGGTTCGGTGTATTTTAGGGTGGTTCCTAATTACGATTCGGTACAACCTGCGAGTAATTATTTAGAAAAAGATGTGAGGAGGATAATGGAAAGCCTCCGCTGGAAATAAAAAATAGAGGTAAAAGTTGGCAGTTTACAAATATAGCATTACTTTTGCCCCACAAAACACTGAAAAATTATGAGTTTACAAACTAAAGTAATGGAGGCTCTCAAAGAAGCGATGAAAGCCAAGGACACAGTGGCATTAGAATCGTTGAGAGCTATTAAATCGGCTATTTTGTTAGCCAAAACAGAAGCAGGGGCTGCCGAAGAACTTTCGGAAGCTGATGAACTTAAACTGTTACAAAAATTAGTAAAACAGCGCAAGGACAGTGCGGCTTTGTACACACAGCAAGGTAGGAATGACTTAGCTGAGCCTGAATTAGCCCAAATGGCGGTGATAGAGAAGTTCTTACCGGCTCAACTCAGTGAAGCAGAAGTAGAAACTGCTCTGAGAGGGATTATTAACCAAGTGGGCGCTACTACGCCTAAGGATATGGGCAAGGTAATGGGTGTAGCCACCAAACAATTGGCTGGTAAGGCTGATGGCAAGCTCATTTCGGAGATTGTAAAGAGATTATTGTCTTAGTAATATATAGTTTAAAAGAGGCCGCATAGTTCAACTGGATAGAATATCAGATTCCGGTTCTGAAGGTTGGAGGTTCGACTCCTCTTGCGGTCACGGAAAAAAAAGCAGGTTGCTAATTAGCAACCTGCTTTTTTGGTTGTGCTCTGTGGAGTGACGAGAGTGTAATGTGAGACAGTATATTAAGCAAACTCTAAATGCTGTAATTCTTTACCAAAAGCGTGCAAATGGCGTTGTATTTTTTGAGTAGTTTTGGCGCTAGGTTTACGTTTGCCTGTGAGATAGTGGCTTAGTTGCCCTTGATTTACTCCAGTAAGACGTTCTAATCCTGCCAATGAAATAATTTTGCTGTAATATTCTAAGAAAGATGCGGTGTCATATTGATATATGAATTCTAAATCGGGGAACTCTTTACCTATTTCATCGTAATACTCTTTCATCTCATCACGACATAACAAAAAGTCATCTTTAGCCTCGGCTACTGTATTACCTTCTCCTATGATTCCAAAATTTAAATTATCATCATCTAAATAGATGCCATAAGAGCCATCGTTACCTCTTTCTATAATTGCTTTTACTTTCATATCTTCTGTTTATTTTTAAGACCAGCTAATTTAAGAATGCTATTTAAAGTACCTGCTTTTACTTCTTGACTTTCGTGTTTACTGGTTGGGAATTCTTTATTAGTGAGAGGACTAAACCAAATGGGGTGATTACTTCCTTGCCTTACTATATAACAACCTGCTTCACGTAGTTTTTTGTGTAATTCAGAATACTTCATTTATTTCATTACTTAAATTGGTGTGGCAAAGATACGAATATTAATATCATTATACAAATTTTTAGTGTTAAAGATTCTATGGTTATCTTCTATTCCTATTAAATTAATTTATCTAAATCAGCTGTTTTGCGGATATAAAAAAGCAGGTTGCTGAGTTTTCAGTAACCTGTTTTTTTGGTTATGATATTTTAAAACGATTATAAAATGAAATCGGTGTTGATGAAGTTAGAAGCACCGGTGCGGAGGAGGTTCTCTACTATCCTGTCGTTGTAGTCGTTGTTTTGGAACGATACAAAAGTGCGGATAGAGAACGAGCGCAAGGCATCGTGTACGCTTAGGGTACCCACAGCTGAGTCTTTTCTACCAGTGAAAGGGAATACATCGGGGCCTCGCTGACACAAACTGTTGAGGTTCACACGGCAGAGCATATTCACCAACATATCGATGAGAGGTGAGAGCTCGTGTGGGTCTTCGCCAAACAGACTGATTTGCTGTCCGTATTTAGAATCGGAAATCTCATCTATAATCTCGTTGATATTGGAGAACGGTTTTACTGGAATAAGGGGACCAAACTGCTCTTCGTTATACACTCGCATTTCCTTGGTAACGGGATAAAGTACCGCAGGGAAGATGAAGTTATCAGTGCGCTGACCACCTTTTTTATTCTGAATAGTAGCGCCTTTGGCAAGAGCATCGTCTATGAGTTCCTGTAAGAAAGCAGGTTTATCGACCTCGGGTAGGGGAGTGAGAGCTACTTTTTCGTCCCACGGATTACCGAACTTCAGCGCATCGACCTTTTCGGCAAAACGCTTGAGAAACTCATCTTTAATCTTGGCGTGTACGTAGAGGATTTTTAGTGCTGTACAACGCTGTCCGTTGAAAGACAAAGCTCCTTTCACGCATTCGTTTACTGCTAAATCAAGATTGGCGTCAGGAAGTATTACTCCAGGGTTTTTAGCTTCCAACCCAAAGACAAGGCGCAAGCGGTTTTTCTTAGGGTGCTGGTCTTGCAGTGCAATAGCTGTCTTGCTGTTGCCTATAAGTGCCAATACATCTACCTTGCCACTCTCCATAATGGGTGGGGCAACGGTGCGACCGCGTCCGTAAAGAATATTAATCACCCCACGGGGGAAGGAGTTTTGGAAGGCTTCCAATAGAGGCGTGAAGAGTAATACCCCGTGTTTAGCGGGCTTAAAAATCACTGTGTTGCCCATAATAAGTGCAGGGATAATCAGTGCAAAAGTTTCATTCAGTGGGTAGTTATAAGGGCCTAAACAGAGTACAACCCCTAAGGGGCCACGACGAATGAGGGCATAGACTCCATCGCGTTGTACGAATTTAGACGACTGGTTATCGAGTTCTTTATAAGCATTGATAGTGTCGTAGATGTACTCTACGGTACGGTCAAATTCCTTACGCGAGTCGTCCAGGTTTTTGCCGATTTCCCACATCATCAGTTTTACGACCTCATCGCGTTGCTTTTCCATTTGTTTTACAAATTTGAGCATTGCGGAGATGCGGTCTTTTACTTTCATCGTAGGCCACAAACCTTTACCTTTGTTATAAGCCTCAGTAGCCGAATGAAGGGCTTCTAAAGCATCAGCTTTGCCTAACGAAGGCACGCTACCCAAGAGGGTATGCTCATACTTTTCAGTAGAAGAAATAGTGGAATAGATATTGGTGAACTCACCTTTCCACTCACGGAGTTCGCCATCGATAAGGTAAGTGTCTTGGCGAAAGGGTTTTACTTGAAATTGTTCTAGTATATTCATAATTTTTTAATTAGCAAATTAGTAAATTAGCAAATGAGTAGGGTATGTACATTTGCTAATTATCACATTAACAAATTAGCAAATTGTCATACTCTTCCTTTGAGGGCGTTGAATACCCAAGCAATAGCAAAAAAGCCAATGCCTACCGCTCCGAATCCAAAGCCTGCTACTTCGTTGTATTTAAAGGCTCCTAAAGCGATAAGCCCTAAGCCTACTACTATCATTATGAGGGTTGCCCACCCTAATACAGCATTTTTATTCATTATTATGATTACAAGTATCGGTTATCAGTAGGCAAAAGTAGAAAATAATTAGCAAATGAACAAATTTTTGAATTAATGGTCAATGATTAGTGGTTGGTGGTTAGTGGTTAATGGTGGAATTGGGAGAGGATTGTACAAAGTTTATAGGATAATTGAATAATGGGTGGGTCTACAATGGGTCTACAGTGGGTCTACAGTGGGTCTACGATAAATAAAAGACGTTGTGAGTTACACGGACAGATATAGAAAAGACAAAGGTAACCTCCCTCTTACACATACCCAGCTATCGCTGGCTACCTCCAAAGGGGGAATTAAAGCGACGTAAAGACAAACAAAGAACGAACAAAAGACGGTGCGAGCTACACGGGCAGATGAAGTCAAAACGAACAAAACCTTCCCCTTACACATGCCCAGCTTTCGCTGGCTTCCTCCAAAGGGGGAACTAAAGCGATGCAAAAACGAAGAATGAACGAAGATTAATGATATTGCTGTAGGAAAATGGGTGCAAATTATCTTTACATATAAAGACTCTTTCCTTAAACTCTACATCAATGGCAAACTCATTAAAAACTACCAGCGTCCTAGTTTAAAAGTATCTCCTGGTATACGTATTAATATCGAAAATACCCAAACCTCTTACTCTGCTAATCGTTATTTCCGAGAGTTTAGAGTATGGAACAAAGTACTTACCGATGCCGAAATCGCAGATGGTCTATATCTATCTGTCGACCCTGATACTAAAGGTTTAGTAGCCTACTTGTCTATCACAAAAAAAGACGGCTTTAAAGATATGAGCAAGTACAATAATACCACTATCTATAGAAAAGGTACTTCTTCCTATAATACAGGAGAACAAGATGGTGATTCGTATGTAAAAGATATTGATGAAGCTACCTTTACTCCTACAGTAGAATGGAAAGAGAATGTAAAATTCCCATCTGAAATCTTAGATACAGAAGATTAGTAATAACAATGAGGCTATACTGTAAAGAAATAGCCTCTAAAAAATAAACACAATGAAAAAAATAATATTCAATAGTTTAACAGTCGCTTTCTGTTTTTCACTATTAGTATCTTGTAAAAAAGACGAGATTACTGTCGAAAAAAACGATAGCACTACTTGGGAAATTGATAAAAAAATAGAAGACAACGATATTCGTACCCAATTAGGATATGACCCTCGTCTTAACTATATTTATCTCAGACCCACTGTTGCCGATCTGCCAATGCTCTCTTTTGGTAATGTAACTATTAATAGAAACTATACCAAAGAAGTAGAAATAAGACTGCTTGACAAACCTTATGATAAGGATGTTCAAGTATCATTTGCTTACGATGCATCAGCTTACGACAAAGTAAAAGCTAATTATTCAGGCTTTGAATTAGGTGATGCTAACCTTGTTCAGTTGAGCGAAGCTACCAAAACCCTTAGCAAAGGTGAAACTTCTGTTACTTTCACGCTTACTATTAGCAATAACTCTAATTTTAATAAAAAAGTTATTTTGCCTTATGCTTTAAAAGTAACCGATAGTGGTCTTACACTTCCTAAAGGGAAAGATGTATTTGTACTAAAAGTTTTCCCAGAAGAAATAAAGATTAGTGCAGTGCCTCGAGATGTAACCAAGTTATTAGGTTTCTATAACGGCACAACCTACATAGGAAGTAGTGATAAAAAAGTTACTTTTACAGTGAAGAGCAGTTACGAATTGCCTCTAGGGCTTACAGTTGCTTTGGTACGTGATGCGAATCCTTCTTTAGGAAGTAAAAAAGTGGCTCCTGATGGAATAGAAGGTACACTTCCAGAAGACAATTTCGATGCCATTAGCAAAGACCTTTCATTCAATTTAGATGAATCAAACATTACAGCTAAAGGAGAGTATGTTTTACCGCTTAAATATATAGTAAAAGATGCTTCAGGAGTTGAGCAAGAATTATCAAACAACGGAATTTCTGTAAATTTGAATGTGAAAGAGTTAGTAGCTTCTAATGATAATGTAGAAGTAGCTTCTAAAGAATTAGGCACAAAAATAAATAGAAAAGGTATTCGTGTATCCTATTATGGAACTACTTATTACTTAGCAAGTATGATTGACGACGATCTTTCAAGTGTAGGCTATGTTAAAGAAGGTGCATATGTGTATTTTACTTTTCCTAAAGTAAGAAATATAAAATCTGTCGTTATAAAAATGCGTCAGGGTAATGAGATGAAAGCTCTCTCACTATATGCCGGTTTGTCACAAGGAAACGAACAGATACAAGGTACGGCCTCTTATAGTGGAAAAGATGATTTTATCATTACATTCAAGAAAGCGGTTCCTCTTATCCGTTTAGCTTTGGGTGATTTTGTCAATAAAGATAATGCAACCTCTAATTGGATAGGTATAACTGATATTCAATTCTACGAAGAATAACACTAAGAAGCTTAGTATTTTTTGTTTATCTATTTTTCTCTAATTCCAACAAAAAAGCGTATTCTTTTGAGGTTTCTTTTAGGGCTTCAAAGCGTCCTGAGGCACCGCCGTGACCAGTTTCCATATTGGTGTCTAAATACAGCGGATGGTCGTCGGTTTTGATTTCGCGCAGTTTGGCTACCCATTTGGCGGGCTCCCAGTACTGTACTTGTGAGTCGTGCAAACCGGTACTCACGTACATTGCTGGATAGACTTGAGCGCGCACTTGGTCGTAAGGGGAATAGGAGAGCATATAATTGTAATATTCCTCGTTATTAGGATTCCCCCACTCGTCGTATTCGCCCGTAGTGAGCGGAATACTCTCGTCGAGCATTGTGGTTACCACATCCACAAAAGGCACTGATGCGATAATGCCTTTATACAATTGCGGTGCCATATTCACCACGGCACCCATTAGCAAACCTCCAGCCGAGCTACCTTCAGCAAATAGATGTTCGGGAGAGGTGTAACCTTCGGCGATGAGAAACTGAGAACAAGCGATAAAATCGGTAAATGTGTTTTTCTTTTTGAGGAGTTTGCCATCTTCATACCATTGGCGACCTAAATATTCTCCCCCGCGGATATGTGCAATAGCATAGATAAAGCCTCTGTTTAACAAGCTCAAACGGGTGGTAGAAAAATAAGGATTGATGGTTACTCCGTACGAGCCATAACCGTACAGTAACAAAGGATTTTGTCCATTTTTCACTATGTCTTTGCGATATACGAGAGAGATAGGGACTTTTACTCCATCGGGGGCAGTTGCCCAAAGGCGTTCTTCTATATAATTATCTTTGTTGAAGTCCTCGCCTAATACTTCTTGTTCTTTTAGCAAGTGCTCTTCGCCAGTGCGCATATTATATTCTATAATAGAAGCAGGTGTTGCCAATGATTGGTAGTTGTAGCGCAACCATTCGGTGTTGAAATTCACGCTTTGAGTAGTATAGGCAGTATAAGTTTCGCTATCAAAGGGGAGATAATGTACTTTTGAGCCGTCCCACGAGCGTATTTGTATACGTTCTAAGCCGTTGTACACTTCTTCGACTACTAAGAAATCTTTAAAAATCTCGATATCGTTGAGGCGTACTTCGGGACGATGGGCAATTACTTCTTCCCAATGTTCTGAGCTTGTAGCACTTTCGGGGGTACGCATCAGTTTGAAGTTGGTCGCACCATCTTTATTGGTGAGGATATAAAAATGCTCCTCATAATGAGCGATATCGTATTCCAAGCCTCGTGTGCGAGGTTGGAATACTTTGAAAGCCTCGAGAGGGGTATTGGCATTTAAGATTTGATATTCGGATGTAAGGGTACTTTCACTGCCTATCACAAGGTATTTGCGGGACTTCTCGCGGTAGACGAATACATCAAAAGTATCGTCTTTTTCGTGGAAAATTAGTATATCGTCTTTGGGGTCAGTACCTAAAATATGGCGGTATACTTTGAAAGAACGCAGGGTTTGGATATTGTTCTTCACATAGAAAATGGTACGACTATCGGCTGCCCAAATTGCTTGTCCGTTGGTATTTTTGATTTTATAGGGCAGTATTTCACCTGTGCTGAGGTTCTTGATTTGCAGGGTATATTGCCGGCGAGATACCGTATCTACCCCAAAAACCGCCCACTGGTTGTCGTCGCTTATGGCAAAGCTATCGAGGTGAAAGTAGGCTTTACCTTTAGCCATCGCATTACAATCGAAAAGCACTTCTTCGGAAGCTTCGAGCTTTTCTTTGTAGCGCACATAAATAGGGTAATCCTTTCCTTCTTCATAACGAGTTTGATACCAATAACCGTTGTAGTAATAAGGCACAGAACTGTCGTTTTCTTTGATACGACTTTTCATTTCGGCAAAGAGTGTTTCTTGCAAAGGTTTGGTATGTGCTGTTTGCGCCTGATAGTAGGCGTTTTCGGCTTCTAAATAAGCAATAACCTCAGGGTTTTCGCGCTCGCGTAGCCAATAGTAATTATCGGTGCGCTTGTTGCCAAATTCGTGGAATATATGCGGGAGTTGTTTAGCTTTAGGAGGGTGTGATTGAGGTTTATTCATTTGATATGATATATGTTTTTTTGTCAATTCCGATGCCTTTTAAAGTGATTTTTTTCCAATGTGTGGGCATTACAGTTTTCAGTTGTTGTATGCCTTTTTCTTCTGATATATCTAATCCTCCAAAGCCCATCATCACCGTTTGTAGTACGCCTCCTGCTCCGGTGAGGAAATAAGGAGTCTTACCATTTTTGGTTTCAGCCATTACTCTAAAAGGAGGTAAGAGGTTAGGGTGATAGGCTTCAGTAAAGTACTTATAAGCCTTTTCGCGGTCGCCTAATCGGCTGTATAAGAGAGAGAATATAGCCTGAGTCATCGCAGGAGTATCGTTGTAAGGCACTTTGTCTTTGTAATACTCTAAATCTTTGTGTATTTGCTTTTTGTCGGTAATTACTTTTAATGGATAAGCTAATAGGTTTACATCGGCTTGCTTGATTGCTTGCCCCGTATAGCTATCGTGTTCACGGGTTACGCCATTATCCATTGTGCTAAAAACGAGCTGTTCGGCTATGGTTTTCCATTGAGGGTTAGCTTTTATCCCTAATACTTTGGCAGCAGCAATAGCGTAGAGCAAATTCAGTTTAGCAGCTGCATTGGTATAGGCGTTGTTATCTACATTTTCAGCCCATTCATCGGCACATACTACGTTTTTAATTTGATAGGGAGCTTGTTCACTCACTCGGCTTTGCCAAAAGGTAGCGGTACTTTCTAAAATGGGATAGCCTATGCAGCGCAACCATTCTTTATTTTTAGTTACACAATAGTAATTCCATACTGCTATAGCTACATCGGCAGTGATGTGGTGCTCGTAAGTACCTGTTAGTGCCCACACAGGGGTGTCTTCTTCTCCTGATATGGCACTTTCCCAAGGGAACATCGCCCCTTGATAACCGTGTAGAGCAGCGTTGTGTTGGGCGCGTTCTAACCTTTGATAGCGATAGTTGAGGAGGTTTTTAGCTATTTCGGGGTGCAATAATAACAAAGGGGGATACATCCACATTTCGGTATCCCAAAATATGTGTCCCATATACCCTGTGTGGCTTAACCCATAAGGAGAAAGAGAAAAGGAATGGAGCTCACTTACCGAAGCGTATAAGTGGTATAACATATTGTGGATGTCCTGATTAGCCTGTGCATCTCCCTCAATCTCAATGTTGCTTTCCCAGAGTTTTGCCCACTGTTTGTTATGTCCTGCAAGCAGCGCCTCGTGTCCCTGCAAGAAAGCATAAGTACAGAGTCTTTCGGCTTGATTATAAGGGTCGGCAGAGTGCTGAGAGCTTATTAGGTTGCCAATTAGTGAGAAAGAATAGGTTTCGCCTGCTTTTAGTTTATGAGTGAATTGCATTAGGTGACTATTGTAGTCTCTCATTTCGTGCAATATTTGGGGAGCGTTACCGTATTTTTTATCGAAAAGAAAAGCGTTACTCACTGCTACTTTGGCATTTTCTGCTGGTGTTTGAGCCACCGTAGTGAGCAATGGGATATGAGCGTGAGGCGGATTGATTTCATTGAAGTAGTTTTGAGGGTTGCGGAAGCCATCGGGGGTGGTTAGAATGTTCTCTGCCAAAAGTGTAATATCGCGCAAAGGGGTAATGCTGATGTCTAACAGCAAGGTGTGAGGCAAGTGCCTCAAGGCATAATAAGTATAGGTAACTTTAGCTTTGTCTTTAAAATTGAAGTGACCTGAGAACGCCCCATTGCGCAATTCTAATTCTTGAGTGAAATCACTAACAGAATGAGCGTTGATATCCTCGTAATCAATAGCCATTCGCAGTTGTAATGGATTGATATTAGGCATAGCCGAAACTACCCTACTTTTGCCGTAATCGTACAACCCTGCTATGATTACTTGGTCTACTTGTAGGGGTGCAGCAGAAGAACGCATCCCTATCATTCCATTGCCTATTGTAACCCCGTAATAGTTAGCGGGGTTGATGGTCTCTGCTTTGAGCAACCACGGGTCTTGGGCATTCAGTGAAGCACAGCAAATGAAACCTATAATGAAAAAGAATTGTTTCATAATCACTTGATACTTATAGCCAAGCCACCACTGGGGGCAAGGCGTTGTTTGAGTTTGGTTTTTTGAGTTACTTTCATTGTTTTGATGGAGTAACTATTGGGATTGGTACGCCAATCGGCATTTTTGCCATCGGTGTAGAGGGTAGCGGTATAGGTTTTTCCTTTGGGTAGAAAGCTGAAATCAATGAGAGCTTCACGGGCGTTTTCATCGGTGATAGCGCCTACAAACCACTCGTTTTTACCTTTAGCTTTGCGGGCAATGGTGATGTAATCGCCGGGTTCGGCTTCTAAAATATAAGTATTATCCCAGTCGGCTGCTACATCTTTGATAAATTGGAAAGCATCGAGGTGTTTTTCGTAGTTCTCGGGCAAGTCGGCCGCCATTTGTAACGGACTGTACATTGTTACGTAGAGCGCCAACTGCTTCACAAGGGTAGTACTACGTTTGGCTTTGTTGTTGCCATATCGGCTCAAATCGCCTTCAAAAATACCAGGGGTATAGTCCATAGCGCCACCCATCAAGCGGGTAAAGGGGAGGATAGTAGTATGTTCGGGGCGATTGCCGTTGAACGACTCAAATTCGGTACCGCGTGCACTCTCTTGGGCTACCCAGTTAGGGTAAGTACGGCTCATACCGGTAGGTCGCACCGCCTCGTGAGAATTGACCATTATGCGGTACTTAGCAGCGGTTTCGGCTACATAGTTGTAGTGGTTTACCATCCATTGTCCGTCGTGGTATTCGCTGCGCGGGATGATAGGTCCAACATAACCTGTTTTCACGGCGTCGTAACCGTTGTCGTTCATAAAGCGGAAAGCCTCGTGCAGGTGGCGTTCGTAATCAACTACTGAGGAGGTAGTTTCGTGGTGCATAATCAGTTTTACTCCTTTGCCAGCGGCGTATTGGTGTAGTGCTTGTACATCAAAATCGGGGTAAGCTTTGGTAAAGCTGTAGATGCGCTCTTTGTCGTAAGCATAATTATCTTCCCAACCCTCGTTCCAACCTTCCACAAGAACGGCATCAAAATCGTGTTGAGCGGCAAAATTGATGTATTGTTTTATGTGCTCGGTATTAGCACCGTGATGTCCGTTAGGTTTTAGTTTTGTATAATCGGTAACGCCAATGGTAATATCGCGGTCATCGGAGTAAGCCCACGTACTGCCGCCTCCTATGAAATACTCCCACCAAACGCCTATGTATTTAGTAGGGTGAATCCAAGAAGTATCGGCGATTTTACAGGGTTCGTTGAGGTTGAGGATAAGGTTAGAAGCTAAAATATCACGGGCATCATCGCTTACTACTATCGTACGCCACGGCGTTACGCTACCTGTTTGAATATAGCCTTTTACCCCATTCTTATCGGGGACTAAATGAGCTGATAACTGATGTTTGACAGCATTAACGTTGAGCATCATCGAAGGGTAATTCACCAAAGCAGCTTCGTGCAGATTGATGTACAATCCATCATTTGATTTGAGCATCAAAGGCGTTTGTACAGCTACATTGGGAGTAGGTGCTTTGGCAGCCAAAGGCTCTTCGCGCACTTTGTCGATAAGTTTAGAAATTTCCGAAATAGCAGAAGTGGTAATAGGAAACTCGTTGGTGTCGTAGTCAGCGGGAATCCAAAAAGCCTTGTGGTTACCCGAAAGCTGAAAAGTAGAGAGTTCCTCTTGAATTCTAAAATGACGGAAGTTAGCTTGCACTGGAAATTCATAGCGGAAACCTAAACCGTCGTTGAACAAGCGAAACCGCAAGTACAATTGTCGTCCGTTGTTTTTCTGAGTGAGACGGACGAACATTTCTTTGTGATGGTCGCGTATTTCTTTGTTTTCGCCCAATACGGGTTGCCATACACTATTAGCTTCAGCAAATTGAACATCTGTGATTTCAAAATTGCTGTTGAAATCCTCCTTTTGGTTGATTACAAACCCCAGAACACTTTCACTGATGACTGTTTTGCCTTTGAAAGTTAAGGCATAAGTAGGCGTACCTTTTTCATTAAGCCGAAATGAGAGTTTGAGGTTCCCGTTAGGAGATGAAAGAGTTTGCGCAAATAGAAGAGGCGCAACACACAACATACATACAATAGTGATAATAAACTTTTTCATTGGTTAAATATTTTTATCGTGATTTTATCTTTTGCTTGACCACTCATTGGCTCTCCCTGAGAGAAATTCTTGTAAGATAATAGTCGCGCTTATTTCATCTATCAGCGCTTTGTTTTGGCGTTGTTTCTTTTTTAGTCCGCTATCAATCATTGTTTGGAAAGCAAGTTTGGAGGTAAACCGCTCGTCTTGACGGTGGATAGGTATCTCGGGAAACTCCTGTTGTAACTTACTGATAAACTTTTGTATCTCAGCCTCTACACTGGAATCCTCACTGTTCATTCGTTTAGGTTGCCCAATCACAAAGGCTTCTACGGCTTCCTCGGCAGTGTATTGTTTTAGGAAAGCGAGTAGGGTAGGGGTTTCTACTGTGCAAAGCCCCGAAGCGATGATTTGCAGGGGGTCGGTTACAGCAATACCTGTGCGTTTGGTTCCGTAGTCTATAGCTAAGAGTCGCATAATTATTCTTCCTCTATGATTTCCTTAAATGTTTCCCAAGTAGATGAAGAAATAACAGGCTTGTAGTTAGTTCGCTGTTTACTGATATTTTGTAGCAAATACTCTTTCCTATCCTTTGGAAAAGGGTGAGTGCTCACCCATTTAAATGCCGAAGGCGGAGTATTCTTATCATCTATCACCCCTATAAACTCAGCAAAAGGTTTAGGGTCTATCTTCGCATTTTGTATATAGGTAAGTCCCACAAGGTCGGCTTCTTTTTCCATATTTCGGTTAAAAGCACTCGAAGATACGATTCTGCCTACTTCTGTAATCATCGAAAGGTCTGACCGCCCCGAAATAATAGCAAACAAAGTGCCTATCCCTAATTCTCTTACAAGCGACTGCATTACGTGATCTTTTTCAATATGCGCCAGCTCGTGCCCAATCACCCCACAAAGGGCTTCTGGGCTTGAAGTCTTTTTTACAAGTCCTGTATAAATCATCAGTTGGTGATTAGGCAAAGCAAAAGCATTTACCTCTTCACTATCTAATAAGTACACTTTCAGCTCCTTCCGGTCGATGTTATTAGCATCACATATTTTGGTCACCATACTGTCGATAGTCGCTACTGCAAGGCTATCGTCTACCACCGAGTTTCTGCTCGTGAAGTCCTCAAACATCATTTCACCCAGCTTCACCTCTATTTTCTTCACGTATTCATTCCTTATCAGCGGGTTAATCTTAAAAATCCCCAACCAGTTTACTTGTTGCAGTAAAAACCAACCGCCAAAGAAAACACACAGTAAAATAGTGCCTCTTGATATTACTTTATTCATTATTTTTTCACTATTAAATCTACAATATCACCGTAAAACCACCACGATAAATGTTCGCCCTTGCGTATCTTTATGGCAGAATAAAACGTGCCTATAATTTCATAGACATTAAAGATAAAGGCAATGATCAGCCAAGCAATATAAGCATTAGTTACTAAATTGCTCCCCAATACTATTGATACAGTCCACCAGAAAGTAGTGGTGTTTACAAAAAATAAGAAGAGTTGTGAAACGAAGGCTTGATAACAATGCCAACGCACAAAAAAAGAGCCTTTGCGATGTGCCACCAGAAAGAATATGGTAGCCAGTAGATTGATGATAGGCAAAGGCATTCCCGCCATAATAGCCACTATCGACATTATATAGCTATTGGCAGCGCGCTCCTTGTCACCATCGCTGATGCGTTCGTTTAATTGTTTAGATTCTATCATAAACCTTTATAAATATTCCAAATCCAGTTCAGTACTATGAGAATAAAAAAGGGAATATACACGTAAGGGTGTTTAAAGAATTTTTCAAACTTTATGTAAGCTCCCTGCAAAGTAGTTTTCTTTCTGCATAAATCATAAAGTAACCACAACGGAGTAATGATAAGTAATACCGATGCCAATACCCCAAGCGGATTAGTCAGTAACGCCTCTCCCCAGTGTCCTTCAAAAAAAGCCTCAACTGACCGCGTGGTACCACACGACGGACAGGGGTACCCCGTAACATTCTTTATTGCACAAACAGTAACCCCTATGTCCTGTCCGTGAAAAACATAGTGGCTAAGTAGCCACCCCCAACAGGCAAGACATAGGAGTGTGATGAAAGTATAGAACTTTTTAGTCGTCAATTAGTAACTAAGTGATGAAGCTAATAATTCGGCATTTTTGTCTCTTGTAGCGTCCATAATTAGGAACCAGTCCACAATCGTCCAAATACCCAAACCACCACAAGTAAGTAATTTACCAACTCCCATACCTACATCGCCGATGTAGAAACGGTCAATACCCAAATTTCCTGCAAAAATAGAAATGAGGAGAGAAGTAGTAGGGTCTTTAAACTGTATCGTTTGTAGCATTACCCATTTTGATTCGTCCAAAGAAAGAAGCTTTTCACGAATTTGAGGAACGATTTCAGGTCTGAAAAATTTACCATTAGTTACGATAAACATATCCACTTTTTGTGCATCCATAGTGTGTAAAATTATGATATTAAAATTATGGCGCAATATTACAGCATTTTTTTGATATTGCCTAATATTTTAACAAAAAAAGTTATACTTTTAATTCAAATTCACAGATAGTGTCTTTAACAAGGTGTTTTTCTACAAAATTGCAACACTCGGTTTTTACATTTCCCTTATCTTACCATCGCCTTGCCTTCATCATTCGCCTCTCGTCCTTTGTCATTTGTTCCCTTTTCCGTCACTATATTCCCCTTCTCCGAGATAGCCAGCAACAACTGGGTATGTGTAAAGGGGGAGGTTATCTCCTAGTGCCTATGGCCTAAGGCCTATCACCTCTTCCTCTCTCTTTCGCCTCGAAACCCCGTTTTTACCATTTTTATTATTGTTGTATTATAGTATAAATCAAGTACTTATATACCCTTTCTATACCAATCGTCCAAGATTCGTATAAGCTTCCTATAAGCTACCTATAAGCTAACTACATTCATCCTCATAGCCTTTTCTCATCAAAAAACCTCCCAACTCACTTTTTATATTTTTCGTTTTCCTCCGATAACTCAGACCAGTCCAATTTGTCCGACAAGTCAGACCCATCAAAAAACTATTTTTATCACTATTCATTCTCTCATTTCCAAATTTCCTAATTCTCTCATTTGCTAATTTCCAAATTTTTTAATTTTCTACCCGCCATACGGCTCGCACTTATTTTATCAACCGAATTGCTAATACAGCTTCTATGGTTGTGAAATAAAGAGAGGGCAATAAGATGAAGAGCATTTCGTATAAAGGAGAAGGACTTACAGTTTTTACCAGCGGAAGTGAGAGAATTACTACGGCTACAAAGCGCAATACAAAGCCCGCCATAAAAGCAAAAGCAGTGTGCTGTTTGCGTCTTTTGTTTACGATGAAGATAATACTAAATAAGAAGAAAGATAAGCCACAATGGAAGATGAGCAAGGTATTTAGCGAATAGTACAAACTAACACCCTCTGTGTTTACGTAATAATTGTACAGCCAAAAGAGTCCTACCCCTCCGGCAATAAGCAATAATAAATATTTTACAAACAGAAGTATGTTACTCTTCATCGCTCATCTGTTGGGCTTTCTTAATTACTGAATACATAGCTCCAAATACCCCAAAAAGCGAACATACCACTGTCCATAGAGAGTACTCATTAGGAAATTTACCATCTAACCAAACACCAAAAAAGCTACAAATGGCTATGGTAATAGCCATTTGTAGCCCTATTTGTGAAAAGGTAATCCACTTATTTAGGTGGTTGTTTTTCGGCTGTAAGTGGTGCTTGTGGTTTTTCATTGATGGTAAAGCTGTTTTTGCCTCCTTTCATCGAGCAAGAAACGTTAAATACCGCTCCTGGTTCTATAGAAAGCTTATCTACGTACACTTCGCCTTCTACAACTGCAGTAGATTTTAAACTTAAAATACTACTCACTTTAAGGGTACCTGTTATTTTACCTTCAATATCGGCGTTTTCGCAAATCACAGTGCCTTTTATTACACCGGTTCTGCCTACTACTAATTTACCTGAAGTTTGGAAAGTTCCTTCCACTTCACCATCAATTCTAAAATCAGATTTTGAATTGATTTCTCCTTTGAATTTTGTTTCAGCAACAATACGGTTGCTACTTCCTGTGGGATTTTCTGCTGCCATAATAATCTTTTTATTATCTCTCTCTTTATTAAATATAGTCATTTGTATTTCTATTTAAAATACAGCCCCAAAAGTACAATAAATATTTTAAAACTGCAATTTTTTTAATGATTCTTTTTTTTATTATTTTTCTTAATAAATTGTTTCTTAATAGTTTAAGCTAATTAATATGTAAGAAAAAACTCTGGTAAAATTCAAGAATTACCAGAGTTTATTTGTTTTTATATTTGTTCTTTAATTAAATGCGTAGGCAGTCCCATTACGTTGTTATAAGAGCCTTCAATAGTGGTAACTCCTATATGTCCTATCCACTCCTGTATACCATAAGCTCCTGCTTTGTCAAATGGCTGATAGTGACTGATGTAATAGGTTATTTCGTCATCGGAAAGCTCTTTAAAGGTTACTTTCGTAATACAGTGCTTCGTTATTTGCTTTTCATTAGTAGTAAAACATATAGAGGTAATTACCTCGTGAGTCTTCCCTGAGAGCGAACGTAACATTGCAAAGGCTTCGGTAGCGTCTTTGGGTTTACCAAGGGCTTTACCTTCGTGCCACACAATAGTATCAGAGGTGAGAAGCACACAATCCGTAGGTATTTCACCCGCAAAGGGCGTAGCTTTCAGCTGGGCGAGATAGTCGGTGATTTGCTCTCGCTTTAAGTGTTTAGGGTAGGTTTCGTCTATGGGTCTAAGAACTACCTCATAAGAGATATCTAATTCTTTCAGGAACTGCTGACGGCGCGGTGAGCCTGAGGCTAATATAATCTTTTTCATTATCGGTTGATGGTAAAAGGCAATTCGCTATAAGGCTTCATATATTCGTCTTCAAGACTCTTTTCGAGCATTTGCTTTTCGAGGTCGCAGCGGTATACTTCCCCTTTTAGGTATTTTTCAATCATTAGTGAGGCGATGGGAGCAGCTACTCGTGCTCCGTAATACCCGTTTTCCACAAATACGGCAATAGCAATCTTAGGGTCTTCTATGGGGGCAAAAGCTACAAATATAGAGTGGTCAGTAAGTTGCATACGCTTGCCATTCACTTTTATAAAGTTTTCGGCGGTACCTGTTTTAGCAGCAATATTAATACCTTCAATTTGGGTACGGCGTGCGGTACCTTGTTCATATGCCATATTCATACCTCTAATCACAGGTTCAAAGTTCTTAGGGGCTATCGTAGTGTGTTTAGCAACGGTATACTCTTGAAATGGAGTAATTTTATTATCTATTTTTTTTACGATATGAGGGGTATAGTAATAACCTCTATTAGCGATGGCTGCCATCACATTAGCAAGCTGTATAGGAGTGGTGAGCAATTCTCCTTGCCCAATAGCGTTAGAGATATTGGTTGTACCATTCCAGCGACCTTTACCATATTGTTTGTCATACAAAGCAGTATTAGGTACTTTCCCTGCACGTCCCGTCGGTAGGTCAGCACCTAAAAAGCTTCCCAATCCAAAACTTCGTACGTGAGCATTCCACTTGTCCATACCCACTGCCGAAGTGGTTTTCATATCAATAGCGCGCTTATAGGTATTCGCAAAATAAGAGTTACAAGAAAAAGCTATCCCGTGTAATAAGTCATTAGAACTGCGCCCGCAGTGGCAACGCATTATACGCCCTCCAAAACGATAACCTCCTCCACAGCTGAACACACTACCTGGTGTTATCACACCTTCCTGTAAACCTATGAGTGCGTTTATTACTTTAAAGGGCGAACCTGGTGGGTATTCTGCTAATAGTGTGCGGTCGTAAAGAGGTTTAGCAATCGAATCGTTATAAAGGGCTGTGTAATTCTTAGAGCGTTCACGTCCTACCAACAGAGCAGGGTCAAAAGTAGGTGCTGATATCAATGCGAGAATCTCACCTGTTTTAGGTTCTATAGCTACAATTCCGCCGTGTTTGTGTTGCATCAGCATTTCGCCATAGGCTTGCAAATTGATGTCTATGGTTAGTTGCAATGGTTGTCCAGTGATAGGCAAAGTATCCATTGCACCATTCTTATAGCGTTCAATGGCAGCGTTGTGTTTGTCCTTTTGGAAGAATTGTACACCTTTTTTACCTCGTAAGAATTCCTCGTATTGTTTTTCTACCCCACTGCGTCCTATCAGTTCACCAGCTAAGTAATAAGGGTTCTTTTTTAGTTCCCATTCATTTACCTCGCTGATATATCCCAATACATTCCCCGCATTGTGGGTGAGGTAACTGCGGAGCATTCGCTTCTGTATATAAAATCCTTGAAACTTGCGCAACTTTTCTTGTAGTACAGCATAATCATCTCTGGAGAGCTGGTGCACGATTACCGAAGGTTTTTTGCGTGAGTAATCACTTGCTTTTATGAGCCGTTCCCTAAACTCTTCTTTACTGATTTCAAGGAGTCCACAAAGCTCTAAGGTATCGAGAGTTTTCACCTCACTGGGCACAACCATCACGTCATAGGCAGGTTGGTTCGATACCAATAGTTCTCCATTACGGTCGTAAATATATCCGCGTTCGGGGTAATCGTATACCGTTTCAATAGCAATGTTGTCAATTCCTGTATTTTCCTCGTGAAATATTACTTGTAAGAAGAATAACCGTACTAAGAACACCACTGCCACAAAAAGAATAATAATGGGCAACAGATATTTTCTCATTTCTTATTTTTACTAAACAGATAGATGAATAGCAAACAAACGATGATAGTGAAGATAGATGCTCCTACAATCTTTGCTAATGTAAGAAACAAGTGATTGAAGTTAAAGACTTCTAAGAAATAAAACAGTGTGTGATGCACTACCACCATCAAGGTTGTATAGCTAAAAATCTTAGAAAACGGATAAGCGAGCAAATCCAATTCTTGATACTCAAAATTCTTGCCAAATACTGTTAGTAGTATCGGATTACGCAAATAAGCTATGAGTACACTACTGGCAGCGTGCAACCCTCCCGTATTAGAAAAAATGTCTATACATAACCCTATTAAAAATGCCGCTACCAATGAAGGCATTCTGTTTTCACGATAGGGTAATAACAGTATAAACACTATGTAAACCATCGGATTTACATAGCCCCAATACTCCACATTGTTGAAGATGAGTACCTGCAACAACACTAAGAATACAAATAAATATACATTTCTTACTACTGGGTGACTCATTTTGGGTTCTGTTTTTCTAAGTCAGAAACGGCTGCTCTATCTCTATCTTCAATAATATACACATATTCAAGGTTCGACATATCAGCAAATAGCTTTACATCAATGATATACGTATTATCCTTTTTGCTCTTTTCAAAATGAACTATCCTGCCAATAGGAATTCCCTTAGGGAATATGTTCGACATACCCCCTGTTACAATTGTATCTCCATTCTGTATAGGGGCTATATTAGGTACTTCTAACAGCTGTACTTTATTCACCTCTCGGGTATCCCAACGCAATGAACCAAAGTGTTGCGTGCGCTTCACCATTGCATTCAGTGCCGACCTAGTATTCAGTACACTTTGTACAGTGGCAAACCTCTCCGAAGTATTCTCTATTATTCCCACAACTCCTTGTGGCGAGAGCACTCCCATATCTTGCTTTACACCGTCTTTTGTACCTTTGTCGATAGTGAGGTAGTTGTTTTTTAAACGGAAACTATTTTTAATCACATTTGCTTTAAGTACCTTATATTTCAGTGAATCGGTAGTGGGAAATGACACCGAATCTACAAGTGATATATTGCGGATTTGCTGTTCCATCCGTAAGAGTTGTGAGCGCAGAGCTCTATTCTCCTCAGTAAGGGTTTCGTTCTGACCGCGTAAGCTAAAATATTGTGCCCAATAGTCTGTGAAACTGTAAAGCCTACCCGACACTGCATTCGCTGAGTTTATGTAAGCACTCTGAGGATAATAATTGCTGTTAAAAACCAAACCAATAGCGCATAAGAACAGTGCGAGGAACACAAAAAAATCCCTCGACCTCATAAAGAATTGAATGATTTGGTTCATACCTCTTGTTTCTTATCTCTTACCTCTATCTATCTTTACTTTAATAAAATACTTCTGAATTTGTTAATGTTTTTTAGAGTGATACCTGTTCCACGTACTACGGCACGCAAAGGGTCTTCGGCTACGTATACAGGGAGGTCAGTTTTCATAGAAATACGTTTGTCTAACCCTCGCAACATCGATCCACCACCTGCCATATAGATACCTGTATTATAGATATCGGCAGCTAATTCAGGAGGCGTTTGCGAAAGTGTCTCCATTATAGCATCTTCTATACGAAGAATAGACTTATCCAGTGCTTTCACCATTTCGCGGTAGGATACTTGCACTTGCTTAGGTTTACCGGTGAGCAGGTCACGCCCTTGTACCATAATATCATCTGGTGGGGCATCGAGGTCTTCAGTAGCAGCTCCTACGGTCATCTTAATGTTTTCTGCAGTACTTTCCCCTACGTAAAGGTTGTGTTGCGTACGCATATAGTGCACAATATCCGAGTTAAAAATATCCCCTGCAATTTTTACCGACTTGTCGCATACAATACCCCCTAAGGCAATCACCGCAATCTCGGTAGTACCCCCACCTATGTCGATAATCATATTACCCTTAGGTTGCATAATGTCAAGCCCTATACCAATAGCCGCTGCCATCGGTTCGTGTACGAGGTAAATATCCTTACCGTTCACACGTTCGCACGACTCGCGTACCGCACGCGTTTCCACCTCGGTAATTCCTGAGGGGATACAAACTACCATACGCAACGAAGGCGAGAAAAAGCGTTTGCGCAACGCAGGTATACTCTTAATGAGCATTCCTATCATCTGTTCCGAAGCGTCAAAGTCGGCAATTACCCCGTCTTTTAGCGGACGAACAGTGGTGATATTAGGGTGTGTTTTCCCTTGCATTAGCCGTGCTTCTCTACCTACGGCTATAATTCTTCTGGTTGTCCTATCTATTGCTACAATCGATGGACTATCAATCACTACCCTGTCATTGTGAATAATGAGGGTGTTTGCAGTACCCAAATCAATGGCTATTTCTTCTGTCAAGAAATCAAAAAAACCCATATTATTTTTCTTTCTATTATATATTTATCTTATAAATCAGTTATTTAAGTGTTTTGTAGACACTACTTTTTGCGGGTGCAATTTTACGATTTTTTTTTGACCTACACAAATATTCTTACACTTTTTCTCAAAACTTTATGGCTAACCTCCTCTTATCTTGCTGTTTATCAGTTCATATGAATTTCTATTAAATAATGTCTATTCGATATAATATAACATCTTTTAGGTATACGTAAAACTAATTTCTAATCTCGCATAGTGTTCTACAATAGCTCACCGACTTTTGAGTAAGCTCCGAGTTCCTATCCTTATCCATTACTCATTCCCTTTTCTTTCGCCTCGAAACCCTGTTTTT
>NZ_KB291527.1:196228-226470 GCF_000318315.2 Capnocytophaga sp. oral taxon 324 str. F0483
TCCTATAAGCTCTCTATAAGCTCTCTATAAGCTAACCCCACCCAAATTACAGCTCATTTTTTACCTTTCATCTGAATCACCTCTTCCGAACTCTTCCGATACCTTCCGAATCCCTCAACCCTCTCCCATTTGCTAATTTCCTAATTCTCCAATTTTTCCACCTGTCCGTCGCTTTTCCGTCACTACATTCCCCCTTTGAAGGGGGCTAGGGGGATGTTTCTACAACAATAACTACTGTCGCTTCTCCATCCTATCGTCTGTGACCTAAGGACTCATACCTCCTCATTTGCTCATTTTCTAATTTACTAATTAATCTGCCCGTACGACTCGCACCCGCCCGTCGTGCTACGACCTTTGGCAAAGTTGAATAAACTTACAATCCCTCCGCTAGCGCGTTCCTTGTAGCTCGTACCCCATTTCCTCATTTCCTCATTTCCTCATTTTCAAATTTTCTTATCTCATTGTTTTTAAGTATTTATCATTAGATAGTTGTATTTTTTTAGGATAAAAACGCATCAGGGCATTGCAGTTTGCTTTTTGTTTTATATCTTTGTAGCGTTAAAAAGAGACAAAAATGAACGATTTTCTTAACACTCAGGAATCCCGAAAGAATAATCGCACTAAAAACATTATTGCAGTAATAGTGGGAGTGGTGTCTTTTGTTGTGGTATTTTTAGCAGCATTCTTTACGACGCGCTATCTCACAAGCTCCTTCTTTTCAAAAGCTAAAAACGATTTAGTTACCGATGAAATGAAGAATCAAGTAGCCGAAATGAACCAGCAGTTACCACAAATAATAGAAGAGGGGGTGCGCTTAGATAGTGTTGCCCTAAAAGGAGAAAAAACTATGGGGTATTATGTAACCCTCTTTAATTTCGATTCCGAAGGAGTAGAGTTCGACGCATCAGCAGCTAAGGAAGCTATTGTACAAAAACTAAAAAGCAATCGCGGAAAGATGCGCTTTTTCATTGATAACAATATAACGCTGTACTATTATTACTACGATAAAAACAAAAAAGTTGTAACCGAAATAGAAATAGCCCCATCACTCTACAAATAACTAACGATTAAAAACTAATAACTAAACACTAATGAATATTATCATTGCCATTGATGGCTATTCCTCAACAGGAAAGAGTACTACTGCCAAAGCCGTAGCCAAAGCGTTGGGCTACGTCTATATCGATACAGGTGCGATGTACCGCGCCGTTACTTATTTAGCCTTAGAAAAAGGTTATGTTTCTACCTCGGGCATCGAAGTAAAACCCCTGATGAAAGCCCTGCGAAAGTCGGAAATAAAGTTCGTGTACAACCCTGAGTTGGGATTTTCTGAAATTTATTTGGACGGTAAGAATATCGAAAACGAAATACGCGGTATTGAAATAGCCAATTGGGTGAGCGAAGTTGCCAAACAACCCGAAGTGCGCACTTACTTAGTAGACCTTCAACGCAAAATGGGTAAAGACAAAGGTATTGTAATGGACGGACGCGATATAGGTACAACGGTATTTCCCAATGCTGAACTTAAAATATTTATGACCGCTAGCGAACAAGTGCGCGCCCAGCGCCGTTATAAAGAGTTACAATCCAAAGGCGATAAAGCATCGTTCGACGAAGTGCTTGCCAATATCCAGCACCGCGACCATATCGATACTACCCGCAAAGAGTCACCTCTCAAAAAAGCTGATGATGCCATAGTTATCGATAATACCAATCTTACTATAGAGGAACAAGTACAAAAAATCTTAGCATTTGTTAATTGTTAATTGTCAATTGTCAATTGTTTTGTATCTTTGCCCCCGAAATAAAGAAAAGAACTATGTGCGAAAATCAACATACGTGTGGCTGTAGTAATGCCGAAACCCGTCATAATTGGACGAAAGAAGAAATAATGGCTATTTACAATAAACCCTTAATGGAGTTGCTCTACGAAGCCGCTACCGTGCACCGTAAATATCACGACCCTAACTCGGTACAAGTCTCTACGCTACTCTCTATTAAAACCGGAGGTTGCTCCGAGGATTGTGCTTACTGTCCGCAATCAGCGCGTTACGAAACCGAAGTAAAGATAGAAAACGCCGATATGATGAGTGTTACTCACGTAAAAGCCCAAGCCCTTCGTGCTAAATCAGCAGGAGCTTCACGTGTGTGTATGGGGGCAGCGTGGCGTAACGTAAAAGATGGTCCCGAATTTGAACAGGTGCTCGAAATGGTGCGCACTATCAATAAGCTGGATATGGAAGTGTGCTGTACACTCGGTATGCTTACCGAAAACCAAGCCAAACGTTTGGCGGAAGCAGGCTTGTATGCTTACAATCACAACCTCGATACGTCAGAAGAATACTACAAAGAAATCATTTCTACCCGTAGTTATGACGACCGCCTCAAAACGATTGACAACGTGCGCAAAACCAATATCACTGTGTGCAGTGGAGGGATTATTGGTATGGGTGAATCACTCGAAGACCGCGCTGGAATGCTCGTAGCGCTTTCTACGCTCAATCCACAACCCGAGTCGGTACCTATCAATGCCTTAGTACCCGTAGAAGGAACGCCTTTGGAAGACTGTGAGCCCGTAGATATCTTCGAGATGGTGCGTATGGTAGCCACCGCGCGTATCGTGATGCCACAATCGCAAGTGCGCCTTTCCGCAGGTCGTACCCAAATGAGCCAAGAAGGACAAGCTCTCTGTTTCTTTGCGGGAGCCAACTCTATCTTCGCAGGCGATAAGCTCCTCACCACTCCTAACCCCGATATCAATGAGGATATGCAAATGCTCGGTGTACTCGGTATGCGTATTCAGAAACCTTTTGAAACGCATCCACAGCCTAAAACGGTAGAAGCAGCCGATTCTCAATATCATTCCTTAGGTGAAAACCCTAAATGGACGCGCCCTAACCATAAAATAGAGCGCAACGAAGGAAAAAGAGTACGAGCTACACACTAATATCACAATTGCTTTGCGAATTTACGCCCTACACTTTGCCAAAGTTTCTTGCCAGTGTGGCTCTTACCTTTGACGAAGTTGAAAAATCGCCTAATTAATTCACAGATTTGTTAATTTACAAAGAAATAGACAACTTTTAATTGTTAAACTATGGATACAACCACATTAAAAATAACTTTTAATCCCACAGAATTATCCATATTTCAACCATTGTTTGATAAGTTTAAACTAAAAACAACAGTTGTAGAAAGAGCAGATGATTTTAGTGAGCTTACTGAAGAAGACCTTAGAAGTTTAGCTCTTTCAGAAGAACAATCAAGATTAGGAATGTTAGTGGATAGTTCTGAAGTACACAGAAGGGCTACAGAACGAAGAAGACAACGTTATGAAAGTAAAGTGGACTCAAGAAGCTGAAAGAAATTATAACGATACACTTGATTATTGGGACGAAAGAAATGGTAGTTTTTCTTATTCCGATAAAATTACTAAGGCTTTGATAGATTTAGAAAAGGAGATTTCAATAGATCCGTATGCATTATCGTATTATAACAAAGACCTAAATATTTATAGGCGAACTATTCTAAAAGGAAAATTTCTTGTTTATTACAAAGTTGATAAAGAAAAAAATATAATAGAAATACGCCATTTTAGAAGTTCTAAACAGAAACCTTTGTTCTAAATTGCCTGATTAATTCAAAAATTTCCTAATCTGCTAATTTTCTAATTTTCTCTATGAACTCTGAAATTCTCAAAGAAATCATCACAACCCCAATGCCTTATGGCAAGTACAAGGGTACTATGATTGCTGATTTGCCTTCCTATTACCTCGAGTGGTTTAGCACCCAAGGATTTCCCAAAGGAAAATTAGGAATGCTATTGGCTACTACTTTCGAGATAAAAACTAATGGTCTACAAGAGATAATCGATAAACTAAAAGAATATGTTAGTCAAGAAAGTTAACGGAAAGCAACCTACCTTTGGGGAAGGTTGCTTTTTTGCTGAAAATGCTACTCTTACCGGTGATGTGCACTTAGGCGACCACTGTACGGTGTGGTATAATGCGGTTATTCGTGGCGATGTAAACACTATTTGCATAGGTGATGACACCAATATCCAAGATGGTGTAGTGATTCACGCTACCTATCAAACACACCCCACAACCATTGGCAATCGCGTGTCTATAGGGCATAATGCTATTGTACACGGCTGTACTATCGAAGATAATGTGCTTATAGGTATGGGAAGCATCGTAATGGACGGATGTGTGGTAGAAAGCCATAGCATTGTAGCTGCTGGAGCCGTAGTACCTCCTAATACTCATATAGAAAAAGGGAGCCTCTATGCTGGCGTTCCTGCTAAAAAACTCAAAAATATTACCGATGAACAGAGGACTCTCATCGAGCGAACTGCTCTAAACTATCCCAAATATGCAAGTTGGATAGAAAAATAGAGAATATGCTACGTGTTGATTATCAGTATTAAATATATGTTATTTAAAATTATTCTACTATTTATTTGGATGTATTCAAAATAATATATACCTTTGCCCCACTATTAGTAAAGGAATATAATAGTAGTAAAGTCTTTATATTTCGTTTGCGATTCCTTGTGAAGTCTGTATTCTTTTTTAGTGTTTTTAATAGTTGTTACCTTTTCTTCACAAGTGAATTAGTTAGTTTTACATATAAAAGTCCAGTGTGCTACACACTGGACTTTTTTTGATTTTACAGTATTATTTTTGTGTATTAGCATAAAAGTAGTATCTTTGCCATTATTTTTAAACTAAGAAAACCGATGAAAAAAATTATTGTAGCTGTAATGCTTATGTTTTTCTCAGCAAAAACATTTGCCCAAAGTGATTTTCCTCAACATCAAGTAAACTTGAATATCTTGAATGTTATATGGTTAGCTTCTGTAGAGTTAGGTTATGAACATTACATAGCTCCTAATCAGTCTATCGAAGGAACTATTTTCTTTAACGACCGCTTTTCTGTATTCCCTAAAAAGAGTGGAGAAAAGTACAGAGCTACTAGTATTCAAATAGGATATAACTATTATTTTGAAGAAGACGGAGGTACAGGGCTCTATGTAAATCCTTTTATCAAACAACGCTTTGGAACATTCTCTGAAGATGGAGTAAAAACGCGTTTGGATAGTTTTATATTAGGTGTAGGGGCAGGTTACCAATGGAATCTCGACGATACCTTTATCATCGCTCCTTTTGCAAATATTGCACGAAACTTTGGTAAACAAGTTAATGAAAATAAGAAGTTCTGGGCTATCGAACCTAACTTTGGTATTAAGATAGGATATAAATTCTAAATCTATTATCTATTAAAAAGGCTACCTTTTGGGTAGCCTTTTCTATTTTATATCCTCATCACTTTTCTTATACAGAAACTCCATATTCTCTTAGGGCATCGTTTAGTGAAGTTTTCTTATCGGTTGAGGCTTTACGCTGCCCGATGATAAGGGCACAAGGCACTTGGTAATCGCCAGCAGGGAAGTGCTTGGTGTAACTACCAGGAATCACTACTGAGCGTTCAGGTACATAACCTTTCAGTTCTTTAGGTTCGCTACCCGTTACATCAATAATTTTAGTAGAGGCTGTAAGCACTACATTAGCACCAAGTACCGCTTCTTTGCCTACGCGTACTCCTTCTACCAAGATACAACGCGATCCGATGAAAACCCCATCTTCTACTATCACAGGGGCTGCTTGCAAGGGTTCTAATACTCCCCCTACACCTACGCCACCACTCAGGTGCACGTGTTTGCCTATCTGGGCACAACTACCCACAGTAGCCCACGTATCTACCATTGTACCTTCATCTACATACGCCCCTATATTCACATAGCTGGGCATCAGTATAGCTCCTTTGGCAATAAAAGCACCACGACGTGCTACAGCAGGTGGTACTACGCGCACTCCTTTCTCATCGTAGTTGTGTTTGAGCGGAATCTTATCGTGAAACTCAAAGATACCCACCTCTACGGGTTTCATATTTTGGATAGGGAAGTAAAGCACAACAGCTTTTTTTACCCATTCGTTTACTTTCCATCCATCGGCAGTAGGCTCTGCCACTCGCAATTTACCTAAATCCAAGAGGTGAATCACCTCTCTAATGGTGTGTTGTACTACTTCCTCACGAAGCAACGAACGGTGTTCCCACGCTTCGTCTATCATTTGTTTTAAGTGTTCCATTTTATTTATAAGAGATTATATTGCGCAAAGATAATACTTATTTTTCTATTACAAAACAGAATTACTTCAAATCTTCTTCACGAATCAATCTTTTCCCATCTTTTATGAACTGCTCAGCTATTTTTTTTGAGCCATATATATTCCAATGATCTGTATCCACCATTATATAATCCCCATCAATCTTTAAATTATCAGGAATATAGGTAGACAAATCGATAGATCTCACCTCCGGATATTCTTTAAGAATATCTTCTTTAACTTTATGCCAACATTCTAAACTTTTCAAGTAAAGAGAATTTTCTTTATATGACTTAGTGAGTCCTATGTTAATATTGGTTCTTTTCCTTAGTTTTTCAAGCCTCAAAACATTAATTCCAACATTTAATGAACTATTTATTACATAAACTTTCTTCCCTTTTCCTAATAATTGCTTAATTGTATATTTAAATCTATTTATGAAATCCTGATAGTCAGTAAAAAACCACCTAATTCTCCCAAAATAAAAGTAATCAAATACAATCACATTATAATTTACATATTCTTTTGCAAAGTGTGCACTTACTTTTCCACAATGGTTATCGCTATATGTTTGAGAGGGATTTAGAAAGCCTATTTCAGAACAACTATCTGAAGACATTAAGGTTGCAGCCCATTTCTCTTTAGCTCCTATCATATTAATAAAAGGAGCTAAATGCCCAGCATGGCTATCTCCTACAACTAATACTAGGGGAGGAGTATTCTTATCTCCTAACATACAAAATTCCCCTATTTCCTTATTATGACATTCTAAAGGATAGCTTAGTTCAACTTTATTTTTAATTTCTGAATTGTTTTTAATTGCTATTTTCATTTGACTCCTTATCAAAATAACAATAATTGCTGGCAATAAATAAAAGAAAATAAAACTTTTTTTGAAAGAATACTTCTTGTACCTAAAAAGTTGTTCTACAAAATAGTAAGATAATATAGAAAGTAAAAAGGTTAATATCACAATAAGTAGTTCATAAGAAATTGAAATTTCCCCTGCTCCAAAAAAATACCTAAAAATTGCTAATACAACCCAATGCCATAAATATAAAGAGTAAGATAGTTTACCTATCCATACAATAGGTTTCAATGAAAAAAAATATTTTGCCCATTGTCCTTTTTCATTGGCTAAAATTAGAAATGCAACTGAAAAACAAGGTAGTAAGGCTAATATACCTGGAAAATAAGGAGGTATAAAAAAGTCTTTTAAATAGAAACAAACAAGAAGTATTGATAGAGAAAAAATTCCTAAAATATTGGACTGTATTTTTGATAATGAATTTCCTTTTTCTAATAAGAGTACTGAAAGAATAGAACCTACTAATAATTCTATCATTCTTAGATGAGGAAGATAATAACTATCTAAAGAAAGACCTATTTTTTGAAGATTTACAAATGAAAGGAGTAACAAAATCCCCCCCCCCTACAAATAATGTGCCAATTTTATATTTTTTAAGAAGGTTATTTTTAAAAATAAACAATAATATAAGAGGAAAAATAAAATAAAACTGTTCTTCTATTGATAATGACCATATATGAGCAAAAGGAAGCTCTTCTTTTCCTATATCAAAATATCCTCCTTCTATTCTTGAAAAATAAATATTTGAAAGAAACAATACAGCACTCAAAGCACTATTACCTACACTATGATAATCACTTATTAAAAACAACCACCATACTACAAGTAACCCTACTATCAATACTACAAAGAATACAGGTAAAATACGTTTGATACGCCTATTATAGAAATTTGCAAAAGAAAAAGTTCCTTCTGCCATTTCACGATAAATGATAGAGGTTATTAAAAAGCCTGAAATTACAAAAAATATATCAACCCCTAAAAAGCCACTTGGCATATAATTAGGATTGATATGAAATAGTATAACAGAAATTACTGCTAAAGCACGAAGTCCATCAATATCAGGACGATAAGAAAGTTTTTTTAGCATATTAAAAAAGACTTTGCCAAAGTTAAACTTTAGCAAAGTGTATAAGATAAATTGTTATTATTATTTTGATAAAGTGTCTATCGCTTTTTCAAGAGTTTCAATTTTCGCTAACGTATCAGCTTCTTTTTTGCGCTCGTTATCTACTACTTGGGTAGGTGCTGAATTTACAAACTTCTCATTAGAAAGTTTCTTGCGTACCGATGCTAAAAAGCCTTGTGTATAGGTGAGTTCCTCTTGTAGTTTTTTGAGTTCCTCTTCTACATTCACCGCGCCTTCCATTGGGATAAAGTATTCATTAGCTTTTACGCGGAAAGACATTGCGCCTTCTATGGCTGTACTTACTTCGGTAATAGCCTCAAGTCCGCCCATTTTGCTAAGTACCACATCAAAACGGTTGCTCATTTGCTCTTTGTTTAATACTGAAAGGCTAAGCGGTGTTTTGAAAGGTATATTCTTCTCTTTGCGCACCGTGCGGATACCTGCTATCACTTCGGCAGCAAAATCGAATTCTGCCAATAGTTTTTCTTCGTACGGTTGTACGGTAGGGTAGGTAGCCACAATAAGCGCTTGTTCAGGGGTACGAGGAGCTAAACTTTGCCATATTTCTTCGGTGAGGAATGGCATAAAAGGGTGGAGAAGTTTTAGTAAATTCTCAAAAGCGGCTACCACGCCCTCGTAAGTTGCTTTGTCCATCGGTCTGCCGTATTCGGGTTTTACCATTTCCAAAAGCCACGCACAGAAATCATCCCAAGTGAGTTTATAAATTGCCATTAGGGCATCGGAGATGCGATATTTCTCAAAATGGTCTTCTACTTCGGTGAGTACTGCGTTGAATTTCGCTTCAAACCATTGCAAAGCGAGTTGAGCAGCTGCTGGTTGTGCTACCGAGCTATCTACTTGCCATCCTTTTACCAATTGGAAGGCATTCCACAATTTGTTACCAAAGCCTTTTCCTTGCTGACAAAGGGCTTCGTCAAACAACAAGTCATTACCTGCTGCCGATGAGAGCAAGAGCCCTACGCGCACGCCATCAGCACCGTAATCGGCGATGAGTTTAAGCGCATCGGGTGAGTTGCCTAAGGATTTAGACATCTTGCGGCGTTGCTTGTCGCGTACCAATCCGGTAAGATACACATTGCTAAACGGACGCTCACCTTTGTACTCATAACCTGCTACTATCATTCGGGTTACCCAGAAGAAAAGGATATCAGGTGCCGTTACTAAATCGTTGGTAGGGTAATAATACTCAATTTCAGGGTTGTTAGGCTCTAAAATACCGTTGAACACACTCATTGGCCATAACCAAGACGAGAACCAAGTATCGAGAGTATCCTCATCTTGTCGCAAATCGGTTTCAGTAAGCTGTGCATTGCCACTCTTTTCTTTAGCCAACACAAGCGCTTCTGCCTTAGTTTCGGCTACTACAAATTGGTCTTTACCCTCGCCGTAGTAGTAAGCAGGAATTTGTTGTCCCCACCACAATTGGCGTGAGATATTCCAATCGCGTACGTTCTCTACCCAATGGCGATAAGTATTCTCGAACTTTTTAGGGTATAGTTTGATACTTTCGTCTTCCAATACCGCCTTGATAGCAGGCTGGATAAGGGTATCCATTTTTAGGAACCACTGGTCGGAAAGGCGAGGTTCTATCACGGCTTTGGTACGTTCGGATGTCCCCACTTTGTTAGTATAAGTCTCTTTTTTGGTGAGTAAGTCTTTTTCTTCTAATTCGGCTACTATCTCTTTGCGCACTACAAAGCGGTCTTTGCCAGCATAGTGCAAGCCGTAGCTATTGAGGGTTGCATCATCATTGAAAATATCAATGACTTCTAACTGATGTTTGTCGCCCAAAACCTTGTCGTTAGGGTCGTGTGCAGGGGTTACTTTCAGGCAACCTGTACCAAACTCTACATCTACGTACTCATCTTCGATAATCGGAATCACGCGGTTGCAGATAGGTACAATCGCTTTTTTGCCTTTCAGGTGTTGCCAACGCTCATCGTTAGGGTTGATACAGATAGCCGTATCGCCAAAAATAGTTTCAGGGCGCGTTGTAGCAATGATAAGGTACTCATTGGTTCCTTCGATTTGATATTTCAAATGATATAAAAATCCTTGGCGCTCTTCGTAAATCACCTCCTCGTCAGAAAGGGTGGTTTTAGCTTCTGGATCCCAGTTCACCATACGATGTCCGCGGTATATCTGTCCTTTGTTGTACAAATCCACAAACACTTTGATAACCGAAGCCGAAAGCTCCTCGTCCATAGTGAATTTAGTGCGCTCCCAATCGCAAGAGCAACCCAATTTTTTGAGTTGTTCGAGAATCACCCCACCGTATTGGTGTGTCCATTCCCACGCGTGTACAAGGAACTCCTCACGAGTAAGGTCAGATTTTTTAATGCCTTGTTCTTTGAGTTTTGCCACCACTTTGGCTTCTGTTGCAATCGAAGCGTGGTCAGTACCTGGCACCCAGCAAGCGTTGAAGCCTTTGAGGCGGGCACGGCGGATAAGCACATCCTGAATGGTATTGTTGAGCATATGCCCCATATGGAGCACCCCTGTAACGTTAGGGGGCGGAATCACGATGGTATAGGGTGTACGCTCATCGGGGGTTGAGTGAAAATAATTATGGGCAAGCCAATAGGCATACCATTTTTCTTCTAAATCAGTAGGGTTGTATTTTTTGGTTTCTGTCATATGTGCTAATTTGCCAATTTCTATTCTGACTGCAAAAGTAGTAAAAAAATACCAATTACCAATTTTTAAACTACTTTTGCTCTGTATTACTTTCTTTTTACCTCTGTCTTACTTTGGGTTATTTAACTGTTTTTAACAATTCACTTTTAGCTTTTAATCATTAATAATCAACTCTTTGTATACCCTTTCTATAACAATCGTCCAACATTCGTATAAGCTTCCTATAAGCTTTCTATAAGCTAAGTATACTCTCCTGCTCCCTTCGACTATCTCCGATATTCTCCGAATCCGTACGAATTTTTACTGTATGCTCAGAAAACTACAATTTTTGCATTTCTGGTATTATTGGCATTATTGGCATTTTGGGTATTAAAAAATTATCCCTATTTTTGCACCTTAATCAGCAGTTCGAAGAGTCGGCAAAATGAAAAAACTCTTACTTCTTACTTTTTACCTCCTGCTCACCTCTTGCGGTATTTTCTACAAGAAAATCATTCCGCCTGAGGTAACCTATTCATACCAGAAACCTCAAATTACTGCACTAAATGATACGTTGCGGTATTTTCAGGATAACTATATTGCAAAAAATCAACAAGGCTTGTGGGAGCTCTACCTTTCAGGAAATCCGTATCAGTTAGGGCTCAATTCGGGCGCACTTACTGAGCCTTTGTACCACCGTCAAGACAGTCTGCTCTTTGTCAAACTCAATCAGTTTGTGCCTTCACAGCGCAAGCAGCGTTTTTTGCGCAAGTTCGTCAAGTGGTTCAATCGAGATATTAATAATTGTGTGATACCCCCTTTCCGGCAAGAACTCTGGGGACAAGCGCAGTACTCCGATACGATTTTTAACTACATAGCCCCTGCTTATCAGCGTACCCTTTACCTGCATTCGGCTCACGATTTAGGACACGCTTTGCAAGACTTGATGCTCGTAGGCTGTTCTTCGTTAGCGGTTTGGGGCGATAAAACCGAAGATGGTCAACTCCTCATAGGGCGCAATTTCGATTTTTATCTCTCCGATGACTTTGCTACTGAAAAGGTAGTGCGATTTGTGCGCCCTGAGGAAGGCATTCCTTTTATGAGTTACGCTTGGGGCGGAATGATAGGTGTGCTCTCGGGTATGAATCTCGAAGGTCTTACGGTTACTATCAATGCGGGAAAGTCATCTATTCCGCTGAAAGCTCGTACGCCTATTTCGCTCCTCTGCCGTGAAATCTTGCAGTACGCCAAAAATATCGATGAGGCGATTGCCATTGCTAAAAAGCGAAAGGTATTCGTGTCCGAAGCTATAATGGTGGGGAGTGCTACCGACGGCAAAGCAGTAATCATCGAGGTATCACCCAAAAAGTTTGGGGTGTACGAAGCTTCTAATGCAGTGCTTTGCACCAATCATTTCCAAAGTGAAGTGTATAAGAAAGATAAGAAGAATCTCAAACAGATACGCACTTCGCATTCAGCGTATAGATATGCCAAAATGCAGGAGTTCCTAACAGAAGAACCTAAGCTGAACCCCTCTAAAATAGCTACACTCCTCCGCAGTACCGAAGGCTTACACGCCGATTTCATAGGCTATGGCAATGAGAAAGCGCTCAACCAGCTATTGGCACATCACGCAGTAATTTTTAAACCTCAAGAACGCTTGGTATGGGTATCGACAGCTCCTTATCAGTTGGGCACTTTTGTAGCCTATGATTTAAAGCAGATATTTGCTACCAAAGCTTACCCGTCGCATAGCCCTTATCCTCAAACTTCCTTAAATATTCCGCCCGACCCTTTTATGTACACCCAAGCGTTTAAGGATTACGAAACGTATAGGGTATTAGAGCAACAGATAGAAACACATTTGCGCGAACATACCCCTATTGTAATAGACGAAGTAAAGCCCATAACAAGTCTCAACCCGCATTATTGGAAAGCCTATTACTTATTAGGGCGAGCTTATCAAACACAAGGTAACAAAGAAACCGCACACCAGCTCTTCCAAAAAGCCCTCCAATGCGAAATACCGTATAGTGAAGAACGAGAGAAGATTCAAAAGTTAGTCAATAAAAATTAGTAACTCGTATTAAACTTGCTTTTGCAGAAATCCAAAAAGAATTATCTTACTAATTAGCATTAGTTTGATATATATAACACTGATTTACGGTTGTATTTACGTTATAATTAGTAAAATCTAAGCAACTCGTTGCTAAAATCCGTGCACTTTTGTTCTATAATATTGAACTCAATCGGGGTCTAAATCCGTGCAATCCGTGTAATCTGTGCGAGATTTTAAAGTAGCGAAGCAACTTATTTGTTTGATTTTTTTTAATATTTGTAAGATTTCTGTAGCGTAAGCTACACTTTTCTTACATCAAACACACATCAATTAACCATTAACCATTAATCAGTCGCTTTCTCCATTGCTTCATCAAACAAAGGTTTATAGAATTCAGGCAGCTCTTTTTGGAATTTATTTTGGTAAACCCTTTGTAGTACCTCATAAGGTTGCAGGTCGTTTAAAGTAATTTCCTTTTGCAAAGTTTCCTTTGTAGTGTTTTGTTGCTGTTGGTAGCGCACATCTATACGCGCCAAGCGTACGTGTTTATGAGCGATAGCTTTCAGTATGCTGTTTTTGAGTTCAGGAGCAGGTTCGTTTAGTAATACTTTTACTTCTAAATAAGGAGCAGGAGTATGAGTATGAGTAGTTCCCTTAGGCAAAGAAGCCAAAGCATTCAGCACTTCTTTAACCGGTAGTGGTCGTTCAGGCACGCTTAACATAGGAGTATGCAACGGAATAGGCACTGTTTTAATATCCTGTACACGTCCTTCTTCTAATGAAAAAGCTACCACTTGATGCTGATAATCCTTTTCTGAAAATGATAAGGGTATAGGACTTCCCGAGTATCGTATATGAGCTTTACCACCTAAGGCTTGAGCTTTGTGAATATGTCCCAAAGCAATGTATTGTAACGCGTTAGGAAAACTCGTAGGTTTGAAGCCTTCCATTCCCCCAATAATAGGACGCTCAGCCGTGTCCTCATCGCTGAGTTCTGCTCCCAAAGCGTGCAGATGTCCCATAGCAATCAGCGGTTTTCCTTTGGCAATAGCTAAAGCCTTTTCCGTAATTTCGCGGTAGAAAGCCTCCACCCCTTGAGTATAATCGGGGTTAGTAGTTTCATTTTTAGGAGTATCCCCTAAGCGGAGAAAAGGCACAGCAAGGCAGTAAGCCATTACTTCCTCTTTTTCGTAAAGCGGAATAATAAGACGTTTGTAATCTATCTCTTTCTGTTCATTTCTTTTCACATATCCTACCAAATGCACTTGTGTATCTTCCAAAAGAGGTTGGGGCATTTCAAGGCGTACAGGCGAATCGTGATTACCCGCAATAGCTATAATTTGCAGTTGGGGGAAACGCTCAGTTGCTTGATGAAGAAAATGATAAAACTGCTTTACCGATGCCACTGCAGGGTTAGCAGTATCAAACACATCACCACTGATAAGTAAAACATCAGTATGTTGTTCTTCAATAATTTGCAAAAGATTATCTAAGAAATATTGATGTTCGTTATAGCGGTCGTATTGGTAAAACGTTTGTCCTAAGTGCCAATCGGCAGTATGTAGCAAGTTCATTTTTCAGTTATTTATTTTCTCAGATGGCAAAAATAATGTATATTTGCCATATTTTTGTATACTAATGGAAAATAATTATAAAATGGTAGCCAAAACTTTCTTTGGCTTTGAAGATATTTTAGCTGATGAATTGCGCAATTTAGGGGCTATGCACATAACCAAAGGCGTTCGCAGTGTACAGTTCGAAGGCGATAAAGGCTTTATGTATAAGGCGAACCTCTGCTTGCGTACCGCTTTAAAAATACTGAAACCTATTGCTTCTTTTTATGTGCGTAGTGAGAAAGAATATTACCAAAAACTCTATGACTTCAATTGGCAAACCTACCTAAGAGTAGACCAGACCTTCGCTGTTACAGCCACCTTACAAACCGAACTTTTTAATCACTCTCAATACGTGGCTTTGAAAGCCAAAGATGCCATTGCCGATGCTTTTCGCAATGCCACAGGTCGTCGTCCCAATGTAGATGTACTACACCCCGATTTGGAGATACATATTCATATTCAGCGCAACGAAGTAATTGTGTCACTCGATAGTTCGGGCAATTCCCTGCATCAGCGCGGGTATCGTACAGCTACCAATATAGCTCCTATCAACGAGGTGCTTGCTGCTGGTATCCTACTACTCAGCGGTTGGCAGGGGCAGTGTGATTTCTTAGACCCTATGTGTGGTAGTGGTACTTTTTTGATAGAAGCAGCTATGATAGCTTGTAATATTCCAGCCAATGTACACCGAAAAGAGTTCGCTTTTGAACGTTGGAACGATTTTGATGAAGACCTCTTTAATCTTATCTTTAGCAGTTGTATTAAAAAAATACGAGAGTTTCACCACCAAATTGTAGGATATGATAAAGCACCCTCAGCAGTAGCCAAAGCCAAAGATAACTTAAAAAACGCCGACCTATCTGAGTACATTCAAGTATTCCAAAAAGACTTTTTTGCTACTGAAAAAGAAGATAAACAGCAACCATTACATATGGTGTTCAATCCTCCTTACAATGAGCGTCTACAAACCGATGTAGAACAGCTGTACTCATCGATAGGCAACACTCTTAAACATCATTATCCCAATACCGATGCGTGGTTTATCACTTCTAATTTAGAAGGTATAAAATATGTAGGATTGCGTCCTTCACGAAAAATAAAACTCTTTAATGGTAAATTAGAAAGCCGATTGTTACAATATAAGATGTACGAAGGAAGTAAGAAAGCTAAAAAACAAGCTGAAGAGTAAAGTTTTATTTTACAAAGGGCATTACCATTAAATAGAAATTGATATATTGCCCCAATAATATAAGGACAGCTGTTCCAAAAAGGGGTAGCTTTTTTTGTTTGGCTCGTGAAGATAACAAGATGAGAAAAGGTAGTGCAAAACTGAGAATAAGCATTGCTACAATAGCCTCTCCATAGCCTTTGCTGAGAAGAGTTTGGTAATAAACAGTTTCTTCAGGAATATTGGCGTACCATATCAGCATATATTGTGAGAACCACAAATACGCCCAGAATATAGAGAATCCAAAGAGGTATTTGCCTAAATCAGAATAGTGTTCTGGCTTGCTAAATAAGGTAATGAGGGCAATACCTGAGAGCAGAAAACTGCTGAGTAATTGCCACGCAAAGAGGGTGCTGTGCCATTCGGGAGTAAGGCTTAAAAGCCAATCCCACGCCATTGGAGTTTCGGTAAGAAAGAAAATGACTAAAAATAGTACGTGAGGCGTTAAAGTCTTAAACTTTTTTAAAGTATAGCAATACCCCACCCATACTGCCATATAGCCCACAGTACGCAACAGAAAATAAGGTTCGTGATGCATTATATACAGCACTCCCAACAAAACTAATAACACTAACCATAAAGGTGTTGTGATACGCTTCATTATAGGGTACAAACTCATAGCCCACTCAGCGTGCGTAACTTTGTTGATAGCATAGAATACTAATACCCCTACCAACGTAGGCGCTACAAACAACAAAATTGAATATGTTAAAAACAATATGCTCATACTTCTTACCTCTTATCTCTTAGCTGTTCAACGTACATTGCTACTTGCCAGCGTTCTTTCTCACTCAGCTGATTAGCAAAAGCGGGCATTGTATTGCGTCCGTAGTAAAGTACGTGGTAAATGCTACCTTCGGTGAGCTCTCTGCTCTTGTAGTTGGGAACGCCTAAAATCTTCTCCCTTTGCACTAAAACTCCTTTGCCGTCACCTTTCTCACCGTGACAGAGCGCACAATAGATGCCGTAAAGTTTTTTGCCATCGGTTAGGTTTTGAGTTTGTTGTAGGGTATCAGTTGCTAAGGGGGTGTGCAATTGTGCTTTGGCTTGCTCATAACCTTCAATAGTATTAGGGTAGCGGTAGGGCAACTCACCTCTTTTTACAGTGTGCTCAGGAGGGGAGAGCGGTGCGACTTCATAAGTTTTATAAGCAGGACTCTCGTACATATCGGGCATAAACTCAATGTTGCGCTCTTGTTTGTTCCTACAACCAACTACCAATAATATTATTAGCAATAAATACTTTATATAATTATTAAAATGTTTCATTTCTTACCTCTTACTTCTTTTCTCTTACCTGAATTACAAATTTATCATCACTACTTTTCTTTATAGGATTTTCAGCTTTTTTGAACGGATATAACCTACTTCTGATAAAGAAACTAATAACCAATAGATGCGCTGCAAAATATACAACCAACTCGAATATTACGGGTACAAAAGCAGGGAGGTTTTGCCAGAAAGTGGCATTAGGCTTTCCACCAATATCCATTGGCCAGTCTTTTATCATTGTGAAATAGGTGAGCCAACACCCGAAAAACAAGCCTATGAGTCCGTATAGAAAAGTAGCTTTGCCTAAGCGAGTGCGCTTAAGCCCCAAGGCTTTGGCTAAACCGTGTACATAGAAAGGCGTATATACTTCTTGAAATTCCTTGCCTTCTGATTTTAATTCTTTTATTTTATCTAAAAGTTCTTCAGGCGAGGTAAGAGTTAAGAGATAAGAGTTAAGAGACTCCTGCCCGCTAACATCTGTCCCCTGACATCTGTCCCCTGACACCTGAGACCTACCCCCTTTCACTTCTGCTTGTGCAATCATCGGGAAACTTCTTGCATATAATAAGAACAACAAAAAGAAAAATCCCAAAGTGCCTACAAATATCCCTATATCCACCCACGTAGGACTGAACATCGTCCACGACGATGGCAGATAACCGCGGTGTAGTGAGGTAACGATAATCACAAAACGCTCGAACCACATCCCTACACATACTACCAAAGCAACACATACTGAGAAAGTGATACTACGACGTAACTTTTTGAACCATAGCAATTGGGGGAGGGCTATATTGCAAATAATCATTGTCCAGAATGCCCACCCATAAGCACCTGTAGCACGATTGCGGAATACGTATTGTTCAAACTCTGAGTGAGAGCGCATTGCCATAAAAAACTCGGTGAGATAAGCAACCGCTACAATACTACCTGCAACTAACATCACAATGTTCATCAACTCGATGTGTTTGAGGGTGATATAAGCTTCTAACTTACATACTTTGCGCAAGATAATCAGTAGCAAACTCACCATTGCAAACCCCGAAAAGATAGCCCCTGCTACAAAGTAGGGCGGGAAGATAGTAGTGTGCCAACCAGAGACTACCGAAGTAGCAAAATCAAAAGAGACAATGGTATGCACCGAAATGACTAACGGAGTGGCAATACCTGCCAAGAGCAACATTGTTTCTTCCATACGTTGCCAATCTTTGGCGCGACCACTCCACCCAAAACTCAGCAAGCTGTAAATCTTCTTCTGAAAAGGCTTGAGAGCACGGTCGCGCAACATAGCAAAATCGGGGAGTAAGCCCACCCACCAAAACACTAAGGATACCGAAAAGTAGGTAGCAATAGCAAACACATCCCATAGCAAAGGCGAGTTGAAATTGTCCCACAACGAGCCGTATTGGTTAGGAGTAGGCAAGTTGAAATGCAATAACCACGGTCTGCCTAAATGCAGTATCGGGAAGATACTCGCTTGCAACACCGCAAAGATAGTCATTGCTTCAGCTGAGCGATTGATAGCTACCCGCCACTGTTGGCGAAAGAGCAACAATACTGCTGAAATGAGAGTCCCCGCGTGCCCGATACCTATCCACCACACAAAGTTGGTGATGTCCCACGCCCAGCCTACGCTTTTGTTGAGCCCCCACGCGCCTATGCCATCGCGCAAGGTTACCCATATTGCCCATACCCCCCAGAGGGTCGCCAAGAGGGTAATGCCAAAGGCAATCCACCACGCACGCGAAGCACGACCTTCTATGGGGCGCGCTATATCTTCACTGATGGTATGGTAGGATTTATCGTTGAGTATCTGCATAAATAAGATTTTTTACAGCGTCCTTGCCGTCCGGAGTTACGAATACACAAGTGAATTGCCATTTTACCAATCGCACTTCAGGGGTAGAGAAAGCACCCACGGGTAGCTTGAGAAACACTTTATTCCATCCCTTATTGAGTGTAACTTGTAAAGGAGGACGCACTTGGAAATTTTCGTTAGTAAGAGGTATTTCGTTAGAGAGTTCTCTGTGAGTTGATTCCCATATAGGAGGAGAGAGTTCAGTATCGTTTAGCCAAATCTTGCTCTCCTTATAATCCCATTTGCCTTGTGGCGGAGGAAGGTCTTTTTCCGACCGACTGTAATCTTGAAAACTTACCCATAAACCAACCGATTGTTCTTTGGGTGAATATACATAAGTGTAAGCATAAGCAGTGTGGTTGGGTTGAGGGTTTTTATAGAAAGCAGGTACAAGGTCACCCCAAGTATGTCGCAAATAAATACCTGCCCCTATGGCTTTATGAGTGTGATAAGTTTTTCCTTCATAAGAGTAGCTTTCTTTTAAGGCTTTCTCAGGCGGAAAAGATAGAGAAAGGTTGCCATTGTTAGGGAATGCATCGGTAATGCGCCAAACTACTTTCGTTTGAGGTACGTAGGCAAAGGGTTCGGCAGTAAAGTGATGGGTTTTATGCCAACACATACGCCTTTCAAAATCAGCAAACTGCCGGAATATAGGGTTGCTAGTATCAGTAGGGAGCATAGTGCCTTTGCCATCAAAATATTCGCTACCTCCTCCTTTCCAAGAGCGCTCGGCTAAGGTGAGCATTGCAGGATAGAAATTGTTTTGGATGAGAATATTTCTCTCTCCTCTGATATAGCGGTCATTCCACAGCCCTATAATAGCTCCCGCGTGCTCATCGTCGCCTTGGGCTACATTTAAAATTCTGCTGTTGTAGAGGGCAACCAAATCGGCGAAAGCATCGAAATGATTGATATAGTGAAATTTGCTATCGATAGCAGGGATGCCTTTTTGTGCTTTACCCCGATAGCTCCACAGTTGTGTCATATCTATTTCACCTGCTCTATATTGCCACCCAGGGTTCCACGAAATCACCTTTTTGCCTTTATGGCGCAGGTAAGCCACCATTTCAGGTACAAATTGCGGATTGCTAAAAACTACTTCATCAGTGCCTATATGAATATAAGGAACATCAAAATTTTCGACTACCTCATCCAATAGTTCTTTGAGAATTGCCATTCCTTTTTCCGATTGCATATCTACCCTAAAAGCCTTTTCAAAAGCGCGACTGTGTCCAGGCATATCAATTTCGGGGATGAGCAATACATTGTGTTCTTTGCAGAAAGCAACTAACTCTTTGGCTTCTTGTAGGGTATAGTATTGGGCAGGCATACGTTCATAGCTAGACGGTGCATTGAGTTCAGGATAACGCAAACTCTGCAAACGCCACCCTTGATTTTCGGTGAGATGCCAATGAAATACATTGATTTTGTACTGCGAAAGTAGTGCTATTTCTCTTTTCAACTCCTCCAAACTCATAAAGGTGCGTCCTACATCTTGCATAAAACCGCGTACTCTAAAAGCAGGATAATCAATGATTTTGCACCCTTCGTAATAGGCTTTATTGCCTTTAGTAACCAAAAGTTGTTTTAGGGTTTGTTTTGCCCAATATACGCCTTTCCCACTGATCGCCCGAATGAGGATATAATTTTTGGTAACTTCTAACATATACCCTTCTTCTTTATTGATGGGAATTTCGGGCAAATCGGCTACTCTTTCTACAATAATGAGCGGGCGTGTTTCTGCCGAGGCTACCTTGTAGCGTTGTCCATTAGCGATGACTTGTTGCGGTGCAGGCAATAAGTGGTCTATCCCTGCATACAGTACACAAGGAGAAACACACCAAAAGTATATGAAAAATATATAAAACTTCATAAATTCTAATTCCTAACTTTCACTTGATACACCACATTAGGGTCTGTCCCCAGCTCTGCTAAAAGCTGATACATACGATCGCTGGCACTGAGTTGGGTGATTTTGCTTCCTTCTTCGTTAGCATCGCCAAATACCATAGCCCCTGTATTACAAGCAGCTGCACAAGCTACTACATTGTTGAACTCTCCTGGGGCAACCGCACGACCTTCTCTTTTGGCTTTTAGAATCACCGCTTGGGTGTTCTGGATACAGAGGGAACACTTTTCCATTACCCCTCGCGAACGTACCGTTACATCGGGGTTGAGCACCATACGCCCTATTTCGTTGTTCATATTGTAGTTGAACTGCTTGTTTTCACTATACTGAAACCAGTTGAACCGACGTACTTTGTAAGGGCAGTTATTGGCACAGTAGCGAGTGCCTACACAGCGGTTGTAAGCCATTTGGTTTTGTCCTTGCTGTCCGTGAGCCGTAGCGATTACGGGGCAAACAGTCTCACAAGGGGCATTATTACAATGCTGACACATCACGGGCTGAAAGCCTACGCACCTTTGTTCGTTTTCTCTTGATTCATAACGATCGATGCGCAACCAGTGCATATCGCGCGAGCGGCGCACTTCTTCTTTGCCTACTACGGGCACATTGTTCTCGGCGTGGCAAGCGATCACACAAGCCGCACAACCCGTGCAAGCATTCAGGTCGATAGAGAGTTTAAAGTGATGTGGGGTAGTAGGGTCTTTTTTTGTTTTAGGGGGGTGAGGGTTCCACACTTCCGCAGAGGAGTTTAAGAAAGTATCTAAACTGATTTCTTTAAGAATATTTTTACGCCCTACCAATTCATTTTGCAGTTGCAAGCAGGCAAATTCGTGTGTGCCGTCTGCTTTTTCTATCTGTACGCCTTGTGTTTTACAATGGTTTTTATAAAGCACAAAAGCATTGACACCCACTTGCATTTCGGTTTGTATGCCCGCCTTGCGCCCATAACCTAAGGCAAGCCCTACACTGCCTTGTGCTTGCGCAGGGGTGATAAGTACGGGAGCAACAATACTTTTGCTGTTAGCACTCACTTTCGCCTGATGTCCGTCCAAAGCACCGTCGGCGGTATGCCAATTCTCAATGCCTAAGGTTTGGGCATCGGTAGGGTGCATCGTGAGGAAGTTATCCCACGTAGTGCGGTGGATAGGGTCGGGGAGCTCTTGTAGCCAAGGATTGTTAGCCTGCTGTCCATCGCCCAAAGCGGTGCTGGTATACAGGCTGAGTTCAAAAGGTGTTTCTACTAATTCTCTGGGAAGTACTGTACCTATTAGCCTTAAAGTTTCCTCACGTGTGAGGGTCATAGGCGGTTTCCTCAGTGAAGGGATTTTTTCTTCTTTCGGAAACTCAAAAGATTTTATATCTTCTTTTACAAAAGTGCCATCGTGTAGGGCTTGTTCCCAAGAAAATCCTTTTAAGATATGGGCTTCCCAATGAGCTTTGATAAAATCGTAATAGCTTTCATTGTCTCCTATCCATTGTAAGAAACAGTCTTGCCATTGTTTGGTGTTGAAAAGCGGACGTATACAAGGTTGCATCAGTCCGTAGTGCCCATATTTAAATTCTACATCGCCCCACGACTCTAAATAATGCGGTTGAGGTGCCCAAAAGGTCGTTTGTTGTGCGGTTTCATCAGCGCGCATCGCAAAAGATACCGAAAAAGGTACTTTCTTCAAGCCAGCGGCAAACACTTCGGCATTAGGCAAACTGTATAAGGGGTTGAGATTGTTGATAAAGAGAACGCCTACCTTACCTTCGTTCATATCAGTGAGTAGCTGTTGTAGAGCTTTAACATTACCTTTACGGGTAAGCACGGGAGTTTGAGGCGAGAAAGCTTCACTTTGGAGATGTTCATTGATAGCAAAAGCGATTAATTGAGCTTCAACGCTATCAATACCTGTTAGTACTAAGGATTTGCTACCCGCTTTTTTGAGTTCGGAAGCTATTTTCTTTATTTTGTCTTCAATAGTAACTTTATTCTCCTCTTTTTCTATAATATAGGTTGGGAAATGAAATTGTTCATTCTCCTCAAAACCTTTTAGGTATTGGAAACAGTAAGCCAATGCTTTTTTCACTTGGTCAGGAGTGAGTGCGATACGCTCATCGGCATTAACGCCTGTAAGGCTGAGGTTGGCTTCCAACTGAATATGGCGCGACATTCCGTTTGCTTTGCTGGGGATACGCCCTTGCGCATAGCCTGATTCATAGCCTCCACCATTCCAATCGCCCAAGAAATCGGCATCAAAGGAAACGATGAGCTTTGCCTTGCTAAAATCGTAATCGGGCATCGCGCGCAGTCCATAACGTTTTTCAAAAGCTCTGAGAGTAGCCTCTTCTGAAACGGTATCGTATTCTATAAGTTTAAAAGTAGGGTATTTTTCTTTTAATAGTTCTACAAGAGCATAACTCGACGGGCTTGCGAGTGTTTGACTGAGCATCACAATTTGCTTTCCTTCAGCTTTTGCTTTCTCTAAAGCTGTAATGGCTTTAGTATCTAGCTGTTGCCATAATTCCCCTCCTTGAGAGAGAGTAGGGGAGGGGTTTCTATGCTCGTCATACAAACTCAACACCGATGCCAATATCCTTGCATTCACTGCTCCTCCTGCTTTGGCTTCAGGGTTGCGCAATACAGCAATGGGTCGCCCTTCGCGAGTTTTCACCAGTACGCTGGCAAAGTCAAAACCATCGGCGATACAAGTAGCGTAGTAATTGGCTTCACCTGCTACAATGCTTTCGGGCTGTATTACATACGGAATCGTTTTGTGTACCGCCCCTTCGCAACCTGCTAATGCTGCCACCGCTGTAGAAAAACCTAAGAATTTTAGGAAATCCCGCCGTGATGTTGATATATTATGTATATTCTCATTCGTCATTCGTAGCTCGTAATTTGTAACTCGTAATTCGTAATTATTAGTAGTGGCATTTAGCACATTCTAAGCCTCCCATTTCGGCAACCGTCAGTTTGGCTACATTTAGCTTTTTAGCTAAAGCCTTATGCACTTCTTCATAGTGCTGATAATAAGGGTTGTTAGCATTCACAGGCATTTGACGGTGGCAGTTTATACACCACCCCATCGTAAGAGGAGCGTACTGCTGTACCACCTCCATTTGTTGTACTTCGCCGTGGCATTTCTGACATTCCAATCCACCTACAGCTACGTGCTGACTGTGATTGAAATAAGTAAAGTCGGGGAGTTTGTGAATGCGTATCCACTGCACCCCTTTAGGAGTGCCCGTATAGCGAAATTTCTGCTCGTCCCAGCCTACTGCTTCGTATAATTTCTTGATTTCTTTGGTGTAAAATTCCTTAGTGTAACCATTGGCGAGATCCTCCTCACCTTCATATTCCGAAATGGTATTATGGCAACCCATACATACATTGAGTGAGGGCACACCTGCTACTGCCGAAGTCCGCGCCCCTGAGTGGCAATATTTACAATCGATTTGGTTATCACCTGCGTGAATTTTATGAGAGAAGTGAATAGGTTGTATAGGTTCATAGCCCTCGTCTACCCCTATCTGCATCAGAAAGGCGTAAAGAACGTATGTAATGCCTAAAAAAGCAATAATAAGGGTTGATATAATGATAATCTTTTTCAATTGATAATTCATAATTGACAATTGACAAATGCCGTTGCGTTACAAACTTTGGCAAAGTTGAAAATGTATCCTCTTTACTTGTTCTTTGGCACTTTCTAAATCGATGTTCTCAATCACCGCATTTGAGAGGGCAATGCGCTGGGCATCACTCCATTGTTGTGCCATACGCGCTCGCACTTGGGCTTCGGTGCAATGGTCGCGTGCCATTACGCGGGCAATACGCACCTGCTCAGGTGCTGTAACCGTGATGATATAATCACAATCCTTATAGCTTCCACTTTCAAAGAGGATAGCGGCTTCTTTCAGTACATAAGGTGAAGTTTGCTTCTTTGCCCACTGATTAAAATATTTTGCAAGAGCAGGATGTACAATGCCGTTGAGTATCGCCAATTTCTCAGAATTGTTAAACACAATTTGGGCGATATAAGCGCGGTTATATTCTCCATTTTGGTAAGCCTCCTCACCAAAAGCAGCGATAATGCGTTTCTTTACCTGCGCATCGGTAGCGATGAGCACTTTAGCTTGTTCATCTGAATTGAATACCGAGATGCCTAAGGTAGCAAATTCTTTGGCTATAGTGCTTTTGCCACTGCCAATACCTCCTGTAAGTCCTACTACCATCATTCTTTGCGTATTAGAAAATCAACGGAGGTTTCTTTCATAAAAGCTACCTTTATGCGTCGTTTATGAGTATTGAGTTGTAGTGGTATATGGTTGTCGGTTGCTTCGCACAAATCAGCAGTTACTTCAATATCGTTAGGAGTAAGGGTCTTTAAGATACTCAATTCACCTGTACAAAGTACACTCACTTCGTCGGGGAAGACTTTTACTTGACTCTCTTTCGGTACGCCCATCACCTTCACAGGCACGCGCAATTCCTGCTCGCTCACCTTATCGACAAAGGCTTGCATCACAATTTTATGAGCGTTATAATGTACCCAAGGAGTGCTTTTGAGCGTATAAGTTTCACCGAAATTGTCTTTTAGCGGACGTTTGTGACGGTATTGGAAAGTTACTTGTGTGAGCGTATCTATCACTTTTTGGCTACCTGAAGCTACTACCGAATCGGGTAAGAGGCGCAATTCCGTAAGTTGGTATTCTTTAGGGAATTCCACGTTTAGGTGTACTACTACGGGTATTTTTTTGGTGCGTTTGGGTACTAAGTATAGTTGTAGAGTATCGGAGACTACCGAGCGTATTCTGAAATTCGATAGGTAAGTATTGCTGAGTTTGTCCTTACTGCTTTTAGAGAGTGTGTAAAAGTGTTCGCCCACTTCTTGTAAATCGGAGAAATCTACGGTAAGGGTAGCATTTTGTCGGTAGGATTTCAGAAGAGAAAAACCATTGCCTTCTACTGTTATTCTCACGTAGTTAGGAGCAGAGGGTAGAAATACCTTGTCGGCTGGCAGATTGATAACCGTTACTGGTACTGATAATTCTCTGATGAGATTTTTAGAGAGTTTCTTCAGCGACCAAATGAATACCGAGAGCAACAGGCATATCACAAAAGTGAGGTTGCGACGATTAGTGAAAAAGAGGCGAAATGGCTTCATAATTAGGTAAAGGGTAAATTTTGGCACAAAGGTATAAACTTTTATTGAGAGCGCAAAATAATACTTATTAATACTATAATGCCAATTAATACTATAATACCAAAATATTACTCATTTTAAGAATATCAATAGCTTGCATTTTTATATCTATTTTTTTGTATATTGGAAATAAATTGTACATTTGCCAATATAGAAATAAATTCATTTAAATAAGAATAAAAAATAATCATATGAATGAACAACAAAAATACCACATTCAGCAATTAGCACAAAACCTTATTCGTTATTCATTTACTAAAATCAAAGCGCAAACTGATAGAGAAGGCAAACATCTTTTAGCTTATTACTTTTCTTTGGTAGACGACTTTTTTGCTGCTGCCGATAACGCTATTACTCGTGAAGATAGGCAGGCTTACAATCCCCAAGCATCTATTTTATATGCTATATGGAGTGGCAGATGCTATACTTATGAAGGTAGTTACGAGCCTGTAAAACAAAACGCTGACAATTGGTTAGACAATCAAAGCTATTTGTATAAAGAAACTTATCAAATAATAGAAGCGCTTGGTGACGATGATGATACTTATGAAGAAAAATACGAGGCAATTCGGAAAGATTTTGAAGAATGTTTGCTAAGAGCCTTACAGCAATGCGATGCTGAAGGTGTTTTTGGTAATCGTTTAGAAAGTGGTTTAGTACTCTTTGCCTTTTATGTAGACGATTATGACAAAAACGGGAAAGGCTCTATGTTATACCGTTCTGCCCAACTGCTCAACCCTCAAAAAGATTGGTCGTTACTGATAGATAATTACAACTAAAAAATAACGGGTATATACCCGTTACGGCTCGCGTATATACCCGTTTGGTATTAGAAAACTATTTGAGTATTTTCCTAATATAATTGGCTTCGTGGATACTTTGGGTAAGGGCTTCGGATTGTTCAGTTTCGATGAGGGTTCTGAAAGCTTCTAAATTCTTGATATATTCATTGAGGGCTTTTAGCACATTGTCCTTGTTCTCCAAAAAGATAGGACACCACATCTGAGCGTCACTTTTTGCCAAACGCACCGTAGAGGCGAACCCTGTACTGGCTAAATCGAAGATTTGAGCTTCGTCTTTTTCTATCTCTAAAACGGTTTTGCCCAGCATAAACGAACTTACGTGCGAGAGGTGTGATACATAGGCAGTATGCAAGTCGTGGTCAGAAGGTTGCATCATCTTCACGCGCATATTAAGGGCTTTTACAATACTCAACGCACGGTCAAGCAGTTGCCAATTGCTTTTTTCTACTTCACAAAGTGCCATTACTTTCCCATCGAAGAGGTTGTAAAGAGCTGCCTCAGGTCCTGAATGCTCGGTACCTGCCATAGGGTGCGCTGCTACAAAATTTTGCCTATGGGGGTGCGTAGCTACTACCTCGCAGATGTGACTTTTTACAGAACCTGCGTCCATTACTAACGTGTGCTCGCCTACTTTATTGAGCACCTCTATAAGCACTTCGCCTATATGGTTCACGGGTACTGCTATGAGCACGAGGTCGGCATCGGTGAGATGGTTGTAATCCGTACTTTCATCGATGATGCCTAAGGCTAAGGCTTTTTCTATATGATTAGGGTTTAGGTCGATACCAGCAATGTGGTAGCCCAAACGTTTTTTTAATTCTAAGGCAAAGGAACCTCCTATGAGACCTAAGCCTATGATGACTGCTTTTTTCAATTCGATATTAATTAGCTAATTGTCTCATAGTGTAGAGCACCAATTCAGTGGGTGATTTTTCAGTAACTATCCAAATAGATTTATCTAAATCTACATCTATTGCAATGGGGGATACTGATTCTACGGGAAAGTCTTTTAACAATTTTCCTTTTTCGTCGTATAAATAGGCTTTTTTGGTGTTTTGTTCGTTTACTGAGACGTAGTTGATGCCACGAATACGGAACTGTTTAGGACGGGCATATTTACCTTCGGGAAGTTCAATGCGTTGCCCACCTATGGTAAGTATATTGCCCGAAAGAGAGGTAAGTGCATAACGATTACCTTCCCAATAAAAAGGTTCTACCAGCGATGGATTTGTGCGATTCATTCCTCCTTTCTCATCGATAGAAATAAGGTTACCTTCTTGAGTGGTGAACATAAACAAGTTATTGAATACCAAAGGAGGATTGTTGGAGAAACGATAGTTACCCTTTACTGTTATTCTGTTTTCACCGTTGCGGTGCAAGATATTAAAGATACCATTATCGGAAGGGTAGATAAGATAGTCTTTGCCATTGAAACGGTAATGCTTAGGAGTAAACAAAGGTTTTCCATTGGTGCGCTGTAAGAAGCCTTTCACTTGTTGTCCTTTTCTGTCTAACAGGTGCAAGATATTGTTTTCGGCAAAGAGGAAGCGGTATTCGCGATTGCTATCGTAATCGAACACCTCCAAAGGTGTGATAGGGTTTTGATATTTTAGAGGGAAAGGCTCTACCACATTGCCGTTGCGGTCAATAATCCAGATAGACTTTTCGGTAGTGAAAGCCATTTGCAAGAAGCCGTTTTTAAATAAATCGACCTGGTAAATAGGGCTTTGTATCTTTCCGTCTAAGCGTTTTTTCCACAAGAGAGAACCGTTGTTACCTATCAAATATAAATCGTTATTAGTGTCTTGCACGGCTATTTCGAGTTGTTTGGTGCGGTGGTTTAAGAGAATGGTAGGAGGGATAACCATTTGGTCGTCTAACGTAAGGCGGAAACGTTCTTTCATCTCATCGGAAAGAGTGCTTTCAGTTTGTTTTTGACTGATGAAATTGAGCACGTAATAGTCGTTTTGAGGGGTTTGTTGGAATACTGCCCAGCGATAGTTTTCGGCTATATAAGGATATTTGCTGCTAAAAGCTGTGTTGTCATAAAGATTTGTGAGTCGCGTAACACTTACGTTGGAAGCGCTGTTTTGTTCTAACCAATCGTAAGATTTATTGGCTGAAAGCACATTGCCTCGTTGCATATCGTTGATTACTGAGGTAAGAAGGTCTTTGGTGGTAGTAAACACGAGAAACTTTTCATACACTCCGACGTATTTAGGGACAAACTGAGGTACAAAAGCCGTGAAAAAATCCATTGGGAGGTCGGGGTTGAGTTCGTACATAGAGAAGTTGTGCTGAAAGTCTTCTGAGAGTACGGGCAACTGTTTGATGGTCTCATCTACATCAAAAGAAGAGGCGACAGCAAATTGACCTTCGGGGGTTTGAGCAAAAGCTACCCCATTGATAGAGGTTTTAAACGGATTATTGGTAGCTGTACTATCGTTTTGAGCGAGCTTATCGCCGTCGTCGAAAGTGTAAGAAACGAGTGAACGCAAGCGCGCGGGAAGTACGTTTAACACATTGTTTTGATAGGGTAGGGTGTGTGCCATTATATCGGCATTGGCATTGGCAATGAGTGCCATACCGCTAAAACGTATGTTGTTTTCTTCTAAGAAAAGGTCGAGAGAGACCCAATCTTTTACATTTTGCAATATCTCGGTTCCGAAGAACGATTTGAAGTAAGCATTTGCTTCGTCTTTTTGGAAGAAAAGAGTGGCAACACATTCGGTATTACCTACTTTTTGGAGTTGTTCCAAAGACTGTTGCCGTGGTGTTTTAGTTTCTTGTTTCAGTTGTTGATAAGCCGAAACAGTTTCGGAATCGCCTATAACCAAGTTGTTATCGGCTATGGTGTAAAACCATTCTTTACCAAACTGAGCTTGTTTTTGGATTTGAGTATCGGCATTGCGCCAAAAACTAATAGTATCGTTACTAATACGGGGAGTTATGGCAAAGAAATGACCTTCGGTATCAAAAGCTACCCACAAGTTATCATCGGTGGGAATGCTATTAAGGAGTTTTACCTCGTGTGGGCGCAACTGATGAGGATTGAGCGTCTTCCAAAAGGTATTGTTAGCAATGGCACTGAGGAAGTTGTCTTTATCGTTGATGCGGAAAAGCATTTGCGTATTATCGGGGAAGAGCAAGGGTGTTACCTCCTCTTTCTTCTCTTTGGAATCGCAGGCGAGCAGGGATAAAAACAGCGTTATGTAAAAAAGAATGCGCATAATTAAGATGTTTCAATGAAAGCAGTGTAATATGCAATGAAGTGCAAAGGTAGGAAAAAATTTTTTAATACCAAAAATGCTGATAATGCCAATAATAGTAATTTAACTTTGGCAAAGTTTAAAACTTTGCCAAAGTTTGAGATGAAAAAGCGACGTATTGGGGAGGTTAGGAGGAGACGGAAGATGTCGGAGAGAAACGGAAGGGTGCGTTGAGGTAAAAGGTAAAAGATGAGCTGTAAATTGGGTGGGGTTAGCTTATAGAGAGCTTATAGGA